>NZ_CAMPPZ010000009.1:0-223352 GCF_946902925.1 Streptococcus sp. Marseille-Q6488
TTACTCAGAGTTAAGTGACGATAGCCTAGGAGATACACCTGTACCCATGCCGAACACAGAAGTTAAGCCCTAGAACGCCGGAAGTAGTTGGGGGTTGCCCCCTGTGAGATATGGAAGTCGCTTAGCTCTAGGGAGTTTAGCTCAGCTGGGAGAGCATCTGCCTTACAAGCAGAGGGTCAGCGGTTCGATCCCGTTAACTCCCAAAGGTCCCGTAGTGTAGCGGTTATCACGTCGCCCTGTCACGGCGAAGATCGCGGGTTCGATTCCCGTCGGGACCGTTTAAGATAACGGAAGTTATTTTAGACTCGTTAGCTCAGTTGGTAGAGCAATTGACTTTTAATCAATGGGTCACTGGTTCGAGCCCAGTACGGGTCATATCTGCGGGTTTGGCGGAATTGGCAGACGCACCAGATTTAGGATCTGGCGCTTAACGGCGTGGGGGTTCAAGTCCCTTAACCCGCATTAAGATATAATAAATGAGCCGGCTTAGCTCAGTTGGTAGAGCATCTGATTTGTAATCAGAGGGTCGCGTGTTCAAGTCATGTAGCCGGCATTTTTAGATAGAAGAAAACAGTGCGAACGTAGTTCAGTGGTAGAACACCACCTTGCCAAGGTGGGGGTCGCGGGTTCGAATCCCGTCGTTCGCTTAGAGAGGCCGGGGTGGCGGAACTGGCAGACGCACAGGACTTAAAATCCTGCGATTGGTAACGATCGTACCGGTTCGATTCCGGTCCTCGGCATAATATAATGAGCACCCTTAGCTCAACTGGATAGAGTACCTGACTACGAATCAGGCGGTTAGAGGTTCGACTCCTCTAGGGTGCATTTTTCTTTTTAACTCGGGAAGTAGCTCAGCTTGGTAGAGTACTTGGTTTGGGACCAAGGTGTCGCAGGTTCGAATCCTGTCTTCCCGATACATGGCGGTGTAGCTCAGCTGGCTAGAGCGTCCGGTTCATACCCGGGAGGTCGGGGGTTCGATCCCCTTCGCCGCTATAATGATCTTGTCGGACCTTTAGCTCAGCTGGTTAGAGCTCTCGGCTCATAACCGAGTGGTCGTAGGTTCAAGTCCTACAAGGTCCATTTGAATATTGGAGGATTACCCAAGTCCGGCTGAAGGGAACGGTCTTGAAAACCGTCAGGCGTGTAAAAGCGTGCGTGGGTTCGAATCCCACATCCTCCTTTTATATTAACGCGGGATGGAGCAGCTCGGTAGCTCGTCGGGCTCATAACCCGAAGGTCGTAGGTTCAAATCCTGCTCCCGCAATAAGGCTCGGTAGCTCAGTTGGTAGAGCAATGGATTGAAGCTCCATGTGTCGGCGGTTCGATTCCGTCTCGCGCCATTTAATTGATAGTATTTATGCGGGTGTAGTTTAGTGGTAAAACTACAGCCTTCCAAGCTGTTGTCGCGAGTTCGATTCTCGTCACCCGCTTTGAACTTTGTTCAAATTACCAAGTTTTTTAACTTGGGCGCGTAGCTCAGGTGGTTAGAGCGCACGCCTGATAAGCGTGAGGTCGGTGGTTCGAGTCCACTCGTGCCCATTAATTGGAGAATTACTCAAGAGGCTGAAGAGGACGGTTTGCTAAATCGTTAGGTCGGGTAACTGGCGCAAGGGTTCGAATCCCTTATTCTCCGTTTTAATGAGAGTTTGTAACTCTCTTTTTTATTTTTAGAGACAATAAAACTTCAGATCTGTAAAACTTAATTGAATTACTAATCTGAAGTTATTTTTATATCGTTTATATTATAATTGTGTTATTTCACTTCCAACTCTTGAGTGAAATTTCTCCGCTATTGAGCCAGATTTCTTTTCCGTTATCACATTGCACCAAAAGTTTTCCACTTTCAGAGATGTCTTTAGCAAGTCCCTTGTAGTCTTTTTGCTCTAGTGTGAAAGTGACTTCTTTTCCAAGAACGAATGACTGTTTTTTATATAGGTATAATAGCTCTTCTGCTGGTGTTTCGAAGAAAGCACGCCATATTTCGATAATTAATTCATTTCTTGTTATTAGAGCTGTAGTTTTAAATAAGCTAGAAGCTTTTTCTTTTAATTCTTGTGGGAAGTCTTTAATAGTAAAGTTGATTCCTACTCCAATAATGATATCTGTGACTAAGCCTGTTTCTACAGATGTCATTGCTTCAGTGAGAATTCCTCCAATTTTATGATTGTTTAGATAGATATCATTGACCCATTTTATGTCGATATCTATTAAAGTTAGGTTCTTAATGGCTTTGTAGATAGCTCCAGCTACAAGTAGTGTGTAGGATGGTAATTTGTCATAGGGGAGATTTGGTTTGAGATGGAGTGTCATATAAATGCCACCTTGTGGTGAGTAGAAGGAACGTTGAAAACGGCCTCGGCCTGCTGTTTGATAGGAAGCTAGATATAGGGTATTTGCTTCATGGCCTAAATCAATTGCTTCTTTTGCATCTAGTTGTGTTGATTTTGTTTCGGGTTTAAAGCTGACTTTAATTGGAAGATTTTCTTCTAGAAGTTCTGGAAGAATAAGGTCTCCATTCATCAATTTATAGCCTTTGTTTTTGATACTATCAATTTCAATGCCTTCTTGTTCTAGCCGCTTGATGGCTTTCCAAATTGATGTTCGGGTCAGTGATAGTTCTTCTGCAATTTTTTCTCCGCTGATATAATCGGTTTCTTTAGCTAGAATTTGGTAGACGGCTTGGTAGGATTTCATAGTGTTTCCTTTCTCACTAGTTGGTGTTGAGAATATTCTTTTCTTGTTTGACTTGGAGTCTGATTAAAGTATTGTTTATAAGCTTTCGAAAAATGTAGTGGATCTGAAAAACCTACCGAGTATGCAATTACCTTGATAGACTCTTGGGTATTTTCGAGAAGTTGTTTAGCTCGGTGCATTCGAACGTAAAGTAGGTATTCTTTGGGTGATAAGGTGTTAAATTCTTTGAATACACTTGATAAGTAGCTTCTGTGAACGGATAGTTCTTTTGCTAAATCTTGAATTGTAAGTGATTGAGGATAGTGGCTATCAATTAATCGTTTGCATTCAAGATAGAGTTGGTGGGTTGATGAAATATTCTTTTTTTTCTGATTGGGAGCAATAGTTCCCAGATGAAACATCAGTTCATGGAGTTGTCCCATGATATGGAGTTGAGCTAATTCATTTGATTTGGTAATCTGAGCGAAGCGGACAATGTCTGAGATGAGTCTTGCAGTAGTCTGGGTATGACAAGTTTCAGATTGGATGAGATAGGATTGATTAGAAATTTGAGAAAGAGCAAAATAATCAGGAGCTTTCCCTCCAGTGATTCCTAACCAGTAGTAGGCCCAAGGCTCTTTACTATCTGCTTGATAAAAGGTTAATTCATCTGGTTTTAATAGAAAGAAATCTCCTTCTTTTAAATCAACAATTTTACCATTGTAATGAAATTTTCCTTGTCCTTTACTAATGTAATGTAGAACGTATGTATCACGAATGGCTGGACCAAAAGAGTAATTAGGTGTGCATTCCTCATATCCATAAAAGCTTAGGGAAAGGTCGATTGTTCCAGTCTGGTATTCTGAAAAAACTAACATGTGCTACCTCCTACCTAACATTTTACCATATTCTTGAGACATTTTTCTATTTTGGAAAGCGATTTCAGATGATAAAATAGAATCATTAAAGTGATGAGGTGAAGTAAATGGGAGTTAGGATAGAGAATAATCTATTTTATGTTGAGAGTAAAAATTTAAGTTTGATTATTGAAAATCGAAATGGGTACTTACTTTTGAAACATTTAGGAAAGACTATTAAGAACTATAAAGGTTCCAATAGTGTTTATGAACGAGACCATGCCTTTTCAGGAAATCCAACGGCTCATAATCGAACCTTTAGTTTAGATACTCAGCGACAGATTTTTGGGCAACATGGCTTAGGAGATTTTAGGAAACCAACTATACAGGTTCAGCACGATGCAACTGAGGTAACAGATTTTCGTTTTATAGAAGCAAAGATTTTAAAAGGTCAAAATGGTCCACAGGGTTTACCTTCCCCACATAGCATGGATGGTACAGAGACTCTTGCCTTGATTTTAGAAGATTCTAAGGCTCAACTTAGTCTGACTTTATATTATACTGCTTTTGATAATGATGCGACAATTGCTAGCTACAGTAAATTAGTGAATAATAGTAATCAGGAAGTTGTTATCCATAAAGATTTTTCTTTTATGGCTGATGTTCCAGCTGCGGATTACGAAATTGTAACTCTGCAGGGTGCTTATGCTCGTGAAAAGACTGTCAGACGTCAACAGGTAGAACAAGGAATCTTTTCGATTAGTTCGAACCGTGGGGCTTCTGGGCATGCTCAAACACCAGCTCTTCTCTTATGTGATCAAGGAGTCACAGAGGATGCTGGAAATGTGTTTGCTATTCAACTAATGTATAGTGGCAACTTTGAAGCTTTTGTTCAAAAAAATCAATTGAATGAAGTTCGGCTGGCTATTGGCATAAATCCAGAAAACTTTTCTTGGAAGTTAGACCCTGAGGAAAATTTTGAAACACCGGTAGCTTTAGTGACCTATTCAGATAAGGGATTAACTGGTGTTAGTCATGAAAGTCAGAATTTTGTACTGAAGCACATTCTGCCAAGTAAATTTTCTAAAAAAGAACGCCCAATTCTAATCAATAACTGGGAAGCAACTTACTTTGACTTCCAGAGAGAAAAACTGTTAGAGTTGGCAGATGAGGCTAAGAAAGTTGGCATTGAACTTTTTGTATTAGATGATGGGTGGTTTGGTAATCGCTTTGATGATAATCGTGCTTTAGGTGACTGGAGTGTGAATGAGGCAAAACTGGGTGGAAGTCTTGAAAGTCTGATTTCAGATATCCATGAAAGAGGTTTGCAGTTTGGACTTTGGTTAGAACCTGAGATGATTTCTGTAGATAGTGATTTGTATCGTAAACATCCTGATTGGGCTATTCAGGTTCCTGACTATGAGCATACCTATTCTAGAAATCAATTAGTACTTAATCTTGCCAATCCTCAGGTAGTAGAATACTTGAAAATTGTCTTAGATGAACTCCTATCTTATCATGAGATTGATTACATTAAATGGGATATGAATCGTAATATGACTAAGCTAGGGAATGGTTCGAACTATCTAGAGACAAAGATGCAATCTCATCAGTACATGTTGGGGCTTTACGAACTCGTTTCTTATCTGACAGAGAAGCACAGCCATATTCTCTTTGAGTCCTGCTCTGGTGGTGGTGGACGAAATGATCTGGGTATGATACGCTATTTCCCACAAGTCTGGGCAAGTGATAATACTGATGCGATTGCACGTTTACCAATTCAATACGGCTCATCCTATCTCTATCCAACCATTTCTATGGGGGCTCATGTGTCAGCAGTACCGAATCATCAGATGGGACGAATGACACCATTAGAAACACGCGGTCATGTAGCAATGATGGGAAATTTGGGATATGAGCTTGATTTGACAAGTTTATCAGATGAAGAGAAAGCTGAGATTGCTAATCAGGTGAACTTGTATAAAGAATTACGACCAGTAGTTCAGTTAGGACAACAGTATAGACTCATTAACCCTGATACTGAATCCAATGAAGCAGCTGTACAATTTAATTACGGCAATCAAACGATTGTAACCTACGTTCGCGTTTTGTCAGTTGTAGAGGCCATGGAAACAACTTTAAAATTAAAAGATTTGGATGAAGAGGGACTATATGAATTACAGGAAAATGGCGAAGTTTACTCAGGTGCAGAACTCATGTATGCAGGCTTAACTGTTATCTTATCCCAAGGAGATTTTTTGAGTAGACAGTATATTTTTAGAAGACTATAATAAAGGTGTATAAATTTATAAAGGAGGCTTTCCAATGAAATGGTATAAAAAATCGGACTTCTTGCAATTACAGGTTTAGCTTTGTTTGGGCTCGGCGCTTGCTCCAACTATGGTAAATCTGCGGATGGCACAGTGACCATCGAGTATTTCAACCAGAAAAAAGAAATGACCAAAACCTTGGAAGAAATCGCTCGTGATTTTGAGAAGGAAAACCCTAAGATCAAGGTCAAAGTCGTCAATGTACCAAATGCTGGTGAAGTATTGAAGACACGTGTTCTCGCAGGAGATGTGCCTGATGTGGTCAATATTTACCCACAGTCCATCGAACTGCAAGAATGGGCAAAAGCAGGTGTCTTTGAAGATTTGAGCAACAAAGACTACCTGAAACGCGTGAAAAATGGCTACGCTGAAAAATATGCTGTAAACGAAAAAGTTTACAACGTTCCTTTTACAGCTAATGCTTATGGAATTTACTACAACAAAGATAAATTCGAAGAGCTGGGCTTGAAGGTTCCTGAAACCTGGGATGAATTTGAACAGTTAGTCAAAGACATCGTTACTAAAGGACAAACACCATTTGGAATTGCAGGTGCAGATGCTTGGACACTCAATGGTTACAATCAATTAGCCTTTGCGACAGCAACAGGTGGAGGAAAAGAAGCCAATCAATACCTTCGTTATTCTCAACCAAATGCCATTAAATTGTCGGATTCGATTATGAAAGATGACATCAAGGTCATGGACATCCTTCGCATCAATGGCTCTAAGCAAAAGAACTGGGAAGGTGCTGGCTATACCGATGTTATCGGAGCCTTCGCACGTGGGGATGTCCTCATGACACCAAATGGGTCTTGGGCGATCACAGCGATTAATGAACAAAAACCGAACTTTAAGATTGGGACCTTCATGATTCCAGGAAAAGAAAAAGGACAAAGCTTAACCGTTGGTGCGGGAGACTTGGCATGGTCTATCTCAGCTGCCACCAAACATCCAAAAGAAGCCAATGCCTTTGTGGAATATATGACCCGTCCAGAAGTTATGCAAAAATACTACGATGTGGACGGATCTCCAACAGCGATCGAAGGGGTCAAACAAGCAGGAGAAGATTCACCGCTTGCTGGTATGACCGAATATGCCTTTACGGATCGTCACTTGGTCTGGTTGCAACAATACTGGACCAGTGAAGCAGACTTCCATACCTTGACCATGAACTATGTCTTGACCGGTGATAAACAAGGCATGGTCAATGATTTGAATGCCTTCTTTAACCCGATGAAAGCGGATGTGGATTAGGAGTAGAGAGACTATGAAAAAAGTATTACAAAAATATTGGGCATGGGCTTTTGTGGTCATTCCCCTCTTGTTACAAGCAATTTTCTTCTATGTGCCGATGTTTCAAGGAGCCTTTTACAGTTTTACTAACTGGACAGGATTGACTTATAACTACAAATTTGTCGGCTTAAACAACTTTAAGCTCCTCTTCATGGATCCAAAATTCATGAATGCGATTGGCTTTACCGCAATCATTACGATTGCCATGGTGGTTGGTGAGATTGCACTCGGGATCTTCATTGCGCGTGTCTTGAACTCTAAAATCAAAGCCCAAACCTTCTTCCGTGCTTGGTTCTTCTTCCCAGCTGTTTTGTCTGGTTTGACAGTGGCTTTGATTTTCAAGCAAGTCTTCAACTACGGTCTTCCAGCGATTGGGCATGCCCTTCATATTGAATTTCTCCAAACCAGTCTTTTAGGGACTAAGTGGGGAGCGATCTTTGCGGCTGTCTTTGTCCTTCTTTGGCAAGGGGTGGCTATGCCCATCATCATCTTCCTAGCTGGTTTGCAATCTATTCCAACTGAGATTACAGAGGCAGCAAGGATTGATGGCGCGACTAGCAAGCAAGTTTTCTGGAACATTGAATTGCCTTACTTGCTACCAAGTGTCTCTATGGTCTTTATCCTAGCCCTAAAAGGTGGGCTGACTGCCTTTGACCAAGTCTTTGCCATGACCGGTGGTGGTCCAAACAATGCCACAACCTCACTTGGGCTTTTGGTTTATAACTATGCCTTTAAAAACAACCAATTCGGTTATGCCAATGCCATTGCCGTAATCTTGTTCTTCTTAATTGTAGTGATTTCGATCATCCAATTGAGAGTATCTAAGAAATTTGAAATTTAAGAGGAGAAGCATGATGAAACAAGATGAAAGAAAAGACCTGATTGGCAAATACATTCTATTGATTCTAGGATCGGTTCTGATTTTAGTGCCGCTCCTTGCTACCCTCTTTAGTTCCTTCAAACCCACTAAGGATATTGTAGATAATTTCTTTGGCTTTCCAACCAACTTCACATGGGACAACTTTAGCCGTCTCTTAGCTGATGGGATCGGAGGCTATTATTGGAACTCTGTCGTCATCACTGTCTTTACTTGCAGTAATGATCTTTATCCCTATGGCAGCCTACTCCATCGCTCGCAATATGAGTAAAAGAAAAGCCTTTACCATCATGTATACCCTCTTAATCCTCGGAATCTTCGTACCTTTCCAAGTCATCATGATTCCGATTACGGTTATGATGAGTAAACTCGGTTTGGCTAATACCTTTGGTTTGATCTTGCTCTACTTGACCTATGCGATTCCACAGACCCTCTTTCTCTATGTTGGCTATATCAAAATCTCGATTCCAGAAAGTCTGGATGAAGCAGCAGAGATCGATGGGGCTAATCAATTTACAACCTATTTCCGCATCATCTTCCCAATGATGAAACCGATGCATGCGACAACCATGATCATCAATGCCCTTTGGTTCTGGAATGACTTCATGTTGCCACTCCTTGTCTTGAACCGGGATTCCAAAATGTGGACTCTGCCTTTGTTCCAATACAACTACGCAGGCCAATATTTCAACGACTACGGACCAAGCTTTGCCTCTTACGTGGTCGGCATTATCAGTATCACCATTGTCTATCTCTTCTTCCAACGCCATATCATCGCAGGAATGAGCAACGGAGCAGTGAAGTAAGAAGAACTCATGGAATCTATAGTCTCTGACACAGAGGAAGGGTTCAGCTTGTTGATAATTCTATGTAGAAGACAAGAAAGTAGTACTTAGTTTATCACAGTCTATATTAGTACGAGTTTGATGATAAATAGAGATTTAAAATGAATTTGATTTACGAAGCCAAGTCAATGAGACTTGGCTTCAATTAGAAAAAGGAGAGTAATGATGCCAATTCAGAATAAAACCATGTTGATTACCTATTCAGATAGTCTGGGAAATAATCTTAAAGACTTATATGAGAATTTGGAAGAGCATTTTGGGGATGCTATTGGGGGAGTTCACCTTCTACCATTTTTCCCATCAACAGGTGATCGTGGATTTGCGCCAGTTGACTACGACGAAGTGGATTCAGCTTTTGGTGATTGGGAGGATGTTAAGCGTTTAGGTGAGAAATATTATCTGATGTTTGACTTTATGATTAATCATATTTCTCGTCAATCCAAGTATTATAAGGACTATCAAGAAAAACATGAAGCCAGTGAATTTAAAGATCTCTTTCTAAACTGGGATAAGTTTTGGCCAGAAAACCGTCCGACACAAGCTGATGTAGACTTAATTTACAAGCGTAAGGATCGTGCACCAAAGCAAGAGATTGTGTTTGAAGATGGTTCAGTAGAACATTTGTGGAATACCTTTGGTGAGGAGCAGATTGATCTTGATGTGACCAAAGAAGTAACGATGGAATTTATCCGTAAGACCATTCAGCACTTGGCAAGTAATGGGTGTGATTTGATTCGCTTAGATGCCTTTGCTTATGCAGTGAAGAAATTGGATACCAATGATTTCTTTGTGGAACCAGATATTTGGGATTTATTGGACAAAGTTCGAGATATCGCTGCTGAGTATGGGACAGAGCTCTTACCTGAGATTCATGAACATTATTCGATTCAGTTTAAAATAGCGGATCACGATTACTATGTTTATGATTTTGCCCTTCCAATGGTAACACTTTATACTCTTTACAGTTCCAGAATAGAGCGTTTAGCTAAGTGGTTAAAGATGAGCCCGATGAAGCAATTTACGACGCTAGATACCCATGATGGGATTGGAGTAGTAGATGTCAAGGATATCCTGACCGATGAAGAGATTGACTATGCTTCAAATGAACTCTATAAGGTTGGAGCTAATGTCAAACGTAAGTACTCTAGTGCCGAGTATAACAATTTAGATATCTACCAAATCAATTCAACCTACTATTCTGCGCTTGGAGATGATGATGTCAAGTATTTTCTCGCTCGTCTAATTCAAGCTTTTGCCCCAGGTATTCCTCAGCTTTACTATGTGGGTCTATTAGCAGGCAAGAATGACTTGAAATTATTAGAAGAAACTAAAGAAGGTCGAAATATTAATCGTCATTACTATAGCAACGAGGAAATAGCAGAAGAAGTCCAACGTCCTGTAGTGAAGGCCCTTCTCAATCTATTTTCTTTCCGTAACCGTTCAGAAGACTTTGAACTAGAAGGAACTATTGACGTTGAAACACCAACAGCCCATAGCATTGTAATCAAACGTCAAAATAAAGATAAGTCCGTAACAGCAGTAGCAGAAATTGATTTGCAAAATCAGGCTTATCGGGTAATTGAGAACGGAATTGAAGTAACATTTTGAAAATTTGATATGGTGGATAAAATAGGGTTTTGCTAAATTCCCAAACTAAGTTCCACCGCTAGTAGAAGTGGAAGTTAGTCTGATAAAAATCGTAAAAACCAGTGGAAATCCGTGTCAGGGTAAGTTCCACTGGTTTTAATCATGCTTGATTTCATCGCTTTTGTAGCCGAAGGGGATCGAAAAAAAGAGCGCACAAAATCCCCTTATCTGAAAGCGTTTCAGATTAAGTTCCGCTATGGTGGAAGTTAGTGTGAGACGTTACCATGATAGGGTTTTTATTTTTGAAAACGTTTCCCTTGTTTTCAAATTGCTAAAAAAGTGGTACAATATAGGATAGCTTACTATTATCTGAATCAACTGATTTGGAGAGAAAGGATTCATTTTGAAATCAATAGGCTTTATTGAAAAGCTGAAAGGGTTGTCTAGTAAAGAGCTGATTTTATTGGGAATTATCCTGAGTATCTTTTTGCCCTTTTATCTTTTTGTAGTTGTATTCTGTTTATATATTATCAGTTTGATTTTTACAGGAGACATGAAAAGTATTCTTCAGAAAATGGGGGAGCATCCGATGCTGCTTCTTTTTCTTGGCTATAGTACTGTTATATCCATTCTTGCACAAAATTGGATGGGGCTTGTGGCTTCAGTAGGAATGTTTCTATTTACTATTTTCTTTTTGTATTATCAGTCGATTTTATCCCATAAATTCTTTCGCTTGATTTTGCAGCTCGTCTTATTTGGTAGCGTCTTGTCAGCTGTTTTTGCGAGTTTAGAGCATTTCCAAATTGTGAAGAAATTCAACTATGCTTTTCTTTCACCTAACATGCAGGTGTGGCATCAGAATCGTGCAGAAGTGACCTTCTTTAATCCTAATTATTATGGAATTATTTGTTGTTTCTGTATCATGATTGCCTTCTATCTGTTTACAACGACCAAGTTGAATTGGTTGAAAGTATTCTGTGTGATTGCAGGCTTTGTGAATCTCTTTGGTTTGAATTTTACGCAAAATCGAACTGCCTTTCCTGCTATTATCGCTGGAGCCATTATTTATCTCTTTACGACCATTAAAAACTGGAAGGCCTTTTGGCTTAGTATTGGGGTCTTCGCAATCGGCTTGAGCTTCCTCTTTTCTAGTGATTTGGGAGTTCGGATGGGGACTTTAGACTCTTCTATGGAAGAACGCATTTCTATCTGGGATGCTGGGATGGCTTTGTTTAAGCAAAATCCTTTTTGGGGTGAAGGGCCATTGACTTATATGCACTCTTATCCTCGGATACATGCTCCTTATCATGAACATGCTCACAGTCTATATATCGATACGATTCTGAGTTACGGAATTGTGGGGACTATTTTATTAGTTTTGTCTTCTGTTGCTCCTGTTCGCTTGATGATGGATATGAGTCAGGAGTCGGGGAAACGCCCGATTATCGGCCTTTATCTATCTTTCCTTACAGTGGTTGCTGTGCACGGAATCTTTGACTTGGCCCTCTTCTGGATTCAGTCAGGTTTCATTTTCTTGTTAGTTATGTGCAGTATTCCATTGGAGCATCGAACGTTGGTATCGGACATGACGGATTAAGTATATAAGATTACAATCTTCTACCTTGGGTGGGAGATTTTTATATACACTGGACATGTCGTGCATCTGAGGTGTAAGTCCTCTGTAGGGCTCCACTATCGGTGAATACAATAGCTCTCCCCAAGCCTGACTATCGTGAGGTAGTGGATTAAAATGGTCTGGGGATAGATCGTTTTAAGTCTGACGCAGGAAATAAGAATTGTCAAAGGAAGGGATAGCGAAATCGTGGCACTACTAACAGGAACGTGATAGCAAGGCGTATATAGTGGATAAGGTAGCGAGAAATTTTAAAGTATAAAAGATAGTCTTAATCTATATGTGTAAATCACGAAAGTAATTGAATTTGGAATAAGGTTGGTGTGAAAAAGATATAGTAAATTGAATCTTGAATACTAGAATGATACTTCTACAATATTATTATAATTTAATTTAAATTCCAAAATCACATTGTTCAGTCCGTATTTCATTTTACTATAGGTCTTTCTAAGCTCCAAAGTTTCTGCGTCAAATTTCCTATTTTCGCTGTAGCCTTTGATACTTCGAACGACAATTTGAATCATATATTCAGAAAAAATGAAAAATTTGTGTTAATAAGCCTAAATATTCTGAAAATTCGTTTACTTTTCTTGAAATCTATGATATAATTGATAATAACCTATACTTTATAAGAGGAGTAAATAAATGAAAAAAAGTCAAGTGCTTGCTGTAGCGGGGGCTACCTTATTAGCGTCAGGAGTTCTAGCTGCGTGTTCAAACACTAGTTCAAATAATGCTAAACTAGCAAAAGATTACCAATATGTTTATCAAACAGATCCAGAAACCTTGGATTATATCGTCAGCAATATCGATTCAACATCATTCGTCACAACAAATGCAGTAGATGGTTTGTTGGCTAATGATAAATATGGTAATTTAGTTCCTTCTATTGCTGAATCATGGACAGTTTCAAAAGATGGTTTGACTTATACCTATAAAATCCGTAAGGATGCTAAATGGGTGACAGCAGAGGGAGAAGAATACGCTCCTGTAACTGCTAAAGACTTCGTTACTGGTTTGAAACACGCCGTAGATGGAAAATCAAAAGGACTTTCAATCGTTAGCTCTTCTATTAAAGGATTAGAAGCCTATATCAAGGGTGAAACAAGCGACTTTTCAACCGTTGGAGTAAAAGCACTTGATGATCAAACACTAGAATATACTTTGAACCAGCCAGAAACTTTCTGGAATGACAAGACAACTAGTGGTGTTTTGATGCCGGTTAATGAAGAATTCTTAACTTCAAAAGGGGAAGGTTTTGGTGCCCCAACCGATGCTAACTCTATTCTTTATAACGGTCCATTTGTCTTGAAGGCTGTAACTCCTAAATCATCTATCGAGATGGCTAAAAATGACGCTTACTGGGATAAAGAAAATGTAAAAATTGAGAACGTTAAGTTCACTTTCTGGGATGGTAAGGATCAAGATGTAATTGCCAAAGGTTTTTCTGATGGTCAATATAGCAAAGCTCGTATCTTCCCTACAAGTTCTACATATGAAAAATATGCAGCTGACTTCAAAGATAACATTTACTTTAACGAACCAGGTGCTGGTGTTGCAACTGTCAGCTTGAATTATGGCCGTACAACGTATAACCACACTGCCAAAACAAGTGATGCCCAAAAGACATCTACTCAGAAAGCATTGCTAAACAAGGAATTCCGTCAAGCCTTGAACTTTGCGGTCGATCGCAATTCTTATTCAGCTCAAACAAATGGTACCGATGGAGCTGCAGTAGCCATCCGTAATACGTTTGCACCTTATAATCTTCAAGTTGGTAAGAAAACATTTGGTGAATTGGTACAAGATAGCTTGGCTAAGACAAATTCTTCTACTTGGTCAAACGTATCTCTAGCAGATTCTCAAAATGGCCTTTACAATGAAGAAAAAGCTAAAGAAGTCTTTGCTAAAGCTAAATCAAGCCTACAAGCTGAAGGTGTTGAATTCCCAATCCACTTGGATGCCTTGGTTATCCAAGAATCAACAGCGGTTGTAAACCGTGTTCAATCATTGAAACAATCAATTGAAAAAGTATTGGGTTCAGATAATGTTGTTGTAGACTTGCAACAAATGACTCAAGCAGAAGCTTTACCAATTTCATTTAGTGCTCCAACAGCTAAAGAGCAAGATTGGGATATCCACACCTTGCTAGGATGGAACCCTGACTATCAAGATCCTTCTACTTTCTTGGATCAGTTTGTCATCAAGGGAGAAAACACTCGCCTTTACCTTGGTATTGACCAAAACACTGATGCATCAGTAGTAAGCAAACTTGCTTTAGCTGACTATGGAAAATTACTTGATGATGCAAACAGCGAAAACCAAGATGTTCAAAAACGTTATGAAAAATACGCGGTAGCACAAGCTTGGTTGACTGACAATGCTTTGACAATTCCAGTAATGGCTTCTCCTAAAGAAACAGCTGTTTCATATGTTTCAAAAGTTCTACCATTTAGCTCATCATATTCTGTAGCCGGTCTTAAAGGTGAAAATTCAGGATACTTGAAGTACACTGAAGTTGGTGAAAAAGCAATCACCAAAGAAGAGTATGAAAAAGCTCGTGAAAAATGGTTGAAAGAAAAAGCTGAATCAAATGAGAAAGCTCAAAAAGAATTGGCAAGCCATGTGAAGTAAATAATTTCTAATAGAACTTTCTCTCCATGAGGAGAAGGTTCTTTTGGGATTTTTAAAGGAAATAATATGAAAAAATATATTTTTATGCGTGTTTTGCGGTCATTGGTTTCGATTTTCTTAGTAACGACTTTGACCTACACGATTATCTATACCTTGGTTCCTCGAAAATTGATTTTCAAGCAGGATCCTAACTATAATAAAATTGCGACAACAGCTGATAAACGTGATAACTATGAAAATACTGTGTTTGAGCGTATGGGCTACATTGAGTACTACGATACTAAAGAGTTGCAAGAAAAGGCAAGTAGCATGGATTCTTCTGTAACAGTAGAAGCAAATGCGACCAATAAAGCTATTTATGAAAAGTACATCAATCAATTAGGTCATGGTTGGACTTTGGGAGAATTTACTGAAAGTGGTCAATTCTATGCTACTCGTGAAATTCCAATTTTTGAACGTGTTTTTCACTTCTATGCTAACTTGATTGACATTGACCATACAAATAAAATTCAAGACCCTGAAAATCCAGACTTGAAACGCTACCTTCGTTTCGAAAATGATCCAGCTATCGGATGGTCATTGGTCGGTTCAGGTACTAAACATAAATATCTCTTGTACTTCAACAGTCAGTTCCCATTTGTGCATCAAAATTTTGTGAATATCAATTTAGGTGACTCTTATCCAACCTATGCTAATACACCAGTTCTTCAGGTTATTACTCAAGGTCAAGGACAAACCAAAACTGCCCAAGTTCAGTTCCCAACAGGTAAGAAAACGTCTTCTGTAAATATTTACTCAAGAACCTACAAGTCACCTAGTCAGGCTGACTCTCGTGAAGTAGCTAGCTATGGGAAAGATGATCCTTACACAGCGACTGAAAGTAATTACCAATATCCATCTATGATTGTCAGCTCTGCTATTGCTGGTTTGATTGGTTTGGTGATTTCTTATGCGATTGCCGTGCCACTTGGTTCAGCCATGGCTCGTTTCAAGAACACTTGGATCGATAGCTTCTCAACAGGGGTTTTGACCTTCTTGCTTGCTCTTCCAACCATTGCCTTGGTTTACATCGTTCGTTTGATTGGATCATCTATTGGTCTTCCAGATTCGTTCCCTATCTTGGGTGCTGGAGATTGGCGTTCTTATGTTTTACCAGCAGTTATCCTTGGTTTGTTGGGTGCTCCTGCTACAGCTATTTGGATTCGTCGTTACATGATTGACTTGCAATCTCAAGACTTTGTTCGTTTTGCTCGTGCAAAAGGTTTGTCTGAAAAAGAAATTTCAAACAAACACATCTTTAAAAATGCCATGGTTCCGCTGGTTTCAGGAATTCCTGGTGCCGTTATTGGGGTTATCGGTGGTGCAACTCTTACTGAAACAGTCTTCGCCTTCCCAGGTATGGGTAAAATGTTGATTGACTCTGTAAAAGCATCTAATAACTCTATGGTTGTTGGTCTTGTCTTCATCTTTACATGTATTTCTATCTTCTCACTTCTTTTGGGAGATATTTGGATGACCATTATTGACCCACGTATTAAATTGACTGAGAAAGGAGGCAAATAATGTCTACAATCGATAAAGAAAAATTTCAGTTTGTAAAACGTGACGATTTTGCCTCTGAAACTATTGATGCGCCAGCATATTCTTACTGGAAATCAGTGTTTAGACAATTTATGAAGAAAAAATCAACTGTAGTCATGTTGGGAATCTTGGTAGCCATCATTTTGATGAGTTTCATCTACCCAATGTTTTCTAAGTTTGATTTCAATGATGTCAGCAAGGTAAACGACTTTAGTGCTCGTTATATCAAGCCAAATGCTGAGCATTGGTTCGGTACAGACAGTAACGGTAAATCGCTCTTTGACGGTGTCTGGTTCGGAGCTCGTAACTCTATCCTCATTTCTGTGATTGCGACAGTGATTAACTTGGTTATCGGTGTTTTTGTCGGTGGTATTTGGGGAATTTCAAAATCAGTTGACCGCGTGATGATGGAAGTTTATAATGTCATCTCAAACATCCCATCTCTTTTGATTGTCATTGTCTTGACTTACTCAATCGGAGCTGGATTCTGGAATCTGATTTTTGCCATGAGTGTGACAACATGGATTGGAATTGCCTTCATGATCCGTGTGCAAATCTTGCGTTATCGTGATTTGGAATACAACTTGGCGTCACGTACTTTGGGAACACCAACCTTGAAGATTGTTGCTAAAAACATCATGCCTCAATTGGTATCTGTTATTGTGACAACGATGACACAAATGCTTCCAAGCTTTATCTCATACGAAGCCTTCTTGTCTTTCTTCGGTCTTGGATTACCGATTACAGTGCCAAGTTTGGGTCGTTTGATTTCAGATTATTCACAAAACGTAACAACCAATGCTTACTTGTTCTGGATTCCATTGACAACCCTTGTTTTGGTATCCTTGTCCCTTTTCGTAGTTGGTCAAAACTTAGCGGATGCTAGTGATCCACGTACACATAGATAGGAGTAGAAATGACAAAAGAAAAAAATGTAATTTTGACTGCTCGCGATATTGTCGTGGAATTTGACGTTCGTGACAAAGTATTGACAGCCATTCGCGGCGTTTCCCTTGAACTGGTTGAAGGAGAAGTATTAGCCTTGGTAGGTGAGTCAGGATCAGGAAAATCTGTTTTGACAAAAACTTTCACAGGTATGCTTGAAGAAAATGGTCGCATTGCCCAAGGTAGCATTGACTACCGTGGTCAGGATTTGACAGCCTTGTCTTCTCACAAGGATTGGGAACAAATTCGTGGTGCTAAGATTGCGACTATCTTCCAAGATCCAATGACTAGTTTGGACCCAATTAAAACAATTGGTAGTCAGATTACAGAAGTTATTGTAAAACACCAAGGAAAAACAGCTAAAGAAGCAAAAGAATTGGCCATTGACTACATGAATAAGGTTGGGATTCCAGATGCAGATAGACGTTTTGATGAATACCCATTCCAATATTCTGGAGGGATGCGTCAACGTATCGTAATTGCTATTGCCCTTGCCTGCCGACCTGATGTTTTGATCTGTGATGAGCCAACAACAGCCTTGGATGTGACTATCCAAGCACAGATTATTGATTTGCTGAAATCTTTACAAAACGAATACCATTTCACAACAATCTTTATCACCCACGACCTTGGTGTGGTAGCAAGTATTGCAGATAAGGTAGCAGTTATGTATGCAGGAGAAATCGTTGAGTATGGAACTGTTGAGGAAGTCTTCTATGACCCTCGCCATCCATATACATGGAGTCTCTTGTCTAGCTTGCCTCAGCTTGCTGATGATAAAGGAGATCTTTACTCAATTCCAGGAACACCTCCGTCACTTTATACTGACCTGAAAGGGGATGCCTTTGCCTTGCGTTCAGACTATGCAATGCAGATTGACTTCGAACAAAAAGCTCCTCAATTCTCAGTATCAGAGACACATTGGGCTAAAACTTGGCTTCTTCATGAGGATGCTCCAAAAGTAGAAAAACCAGCTGTGATTGCAAATCTCCACGATAAGATCCGTGAAAAAATGGGATTTACCCATCTGGAAGACTAGGAGGAAGGAAATGTCTGAAAAATTAGTAGAAATCAAAGATTTAGAAATTTCCTTCGGTGAAGGAAGTAAGAAGTTTGTCGCGGTTAAAAATGCTAACTTCTTTATCAACAAGGGAGAAACTTTCTCGCTTGTAGGTGAGTCCGGTAGTGGGAAAACAACTATTGGTCGTGCGATAATCGGTCTAAATGATACAAGCAATGGAGATATCATTTTTGAAGGTCAAAAGATTAATGGTAAGAAATCGCGTGAACAAGCTGCAGAATTGATTCGTCGTATCCAGATGATTTTCCAAGACCCTGCGGCAAGTTTGAATGAACGTGCGACTGTTGATTATATTATTTCTGAAGGTCTTTACAATCATCATCTGTTCAAAGATGAAGAAGAACGTAAAGAGAAAGTTAAAAATATTATCCGTGAAGTGGGGCTGCTTGCTGAGCACTTGACTCGTTACCCTCATGAGTTTTCAGGTGGTCAACGTCAACGTATCGGTATTGCCCGTGCCTTGGTCATGCAACCAGACTTTGTTATTGCGGATGAGCCCATTTCAGCCTTGGACGTTTCTGTTCGTGCCCAAGTCTTGAACTTGCTCAAAAAATTCCAAAAAGAACTTGGTTTGACCTATCTCTTTATCGCTCATGACTTGTCGGTTGTTCGTTTTATTTCAGATCGTATCGCGGTTATTTACAAGGGTGTTATTGTAGAGGTTGCAGAAACAGAAGAATTGTTTAACAATCCAATTCACCCATATACTCAGGCTTTGCTTTCAGCGGTACCAATCCCAGATCCAATCTTGGAACGTAAGAAGGTCTTGAAGGTTTACGATCCAAGTCAACACGACTATGATACTGACAAACCTTCTATGGTTGAAATCCGTCCAGGTCACTATGTTTGGGCTAACCAAGCCGAATTGGCGCGTTACCAACAAGGGTTAAACTAATAATGGTTTTATAATTTCCATGTCAACTTTTATGGAAATTATAAACCTTTTTTTGTTGGGCTGATTTGAAAATACTTTGCAAATATCCTGAAAGAATTTTCGAAAAATTTTAAAAAATTCTGAAATATTCTTGACAGCTAATGAAAAAGGTGGTAAGATAGGAAACATCAAAAAAGAAAGCAGAAAAAGAAATGAATAAGAAACAAGCTGTAACGATGAATCAAAACTTTTACTTTAGCTACTTTAGATAGTGTTTGTAGACATGTCACCATGGATGCAAACAGTTCAAGCAATTTGTTTGTATCTATGTGGCTAAGATTTTTGATTGTGGTCCATATAGATGAATATCTAAATGGACTAGCAAAGTTATAACTTGTTAGATTTTTTCAAGCATCCGTTTAGGTATTATCTAGGCGGTTTTTTGTTTTATACTCTTCGAAAATCAAATTCAAACCACGTCAACGTCGCCTTGCCGTACTCAAGTACAGCCTGCGGCTAGTTTCCTAGTTTGCTCTTTGATTTTCATTGAGTATTATCTTTTCTGAGAAGGAGTTTCATTATGAAAGTTGTTCGAAAATTGCTAGCACCCCTCTTGGTAGTGGGGATCCTCTTAACCTCTCTGATCAGTTTGCATCAGTTGAAGGCAGATAAGAAAAAAGATGTATTTCGTATCGGTATTTCACAATTTATTACCCACCAGTCTCTAGACGCTACTAGAGAAGGTTTTGTGGATGAGCTGGGCAAGCAAGGTTATATTGAAGGGAAAAATATCGAGATTGATTTGCAAAATGCACAGGGAGAACAAAGAAATCTAAAAACGATTTCCCAGCAACTAGCAGAATCTAGTGATGTCGTTCTAGCTATCGCAACGCCTTCTGCTCAGAGCTTGGCTAATACAACACAAACGACACCGGTTATCTTTTCAGCGGTAACAGATCCTGTCAGTGCCAAGTTGGTTGAGTCAAGAGAACATCCTGGGGGCAATGTAACTGGGACAAGCGATCAGTCATCAGATGCCATTTCAACCCAAATCAATTTGATAAAGAAAGTGTTGCCAAAAGCTAAAACAATTGGAATTCTTTATACTCAGAGCGAGCCAAATTCGGTTGTCCAAAAGGATGAAGCTAAGCGCCTTCTGGAAGAAAAAGGCTTTAGCGTTGTTGAAAAAACAATCTTGGACAGTAACAACGTCAAGGCTGCTGCAGAAAGCTTGATGGCAGAGGTGGATATGGTTTTTGTCCCAACGGATAATACCATTTCGTCAACCATGGAAACAGTTAAGCAGGTTTCTATTAAACACAAGGTTCCAGTATTTGGTGGTTCAACAGAAATGATTGCGGTTGGTGGCTTGTATAACTACGGAACCAATTATGAAGAATTGGGACGTCAGACAGCAAGAATGCTGGTTCGTGTCTTAAAAGGTGAGAAGCCAGAAAATATAGCAGTTGAGTTGCCTGAAAAGCTGGAATTGCATACCAACCAAGAAATGGCAGATGCACTAGGAATTGATATTAGTAAGTTAGAAAGCAAGGAATAGGGAGGTTTAAGATGAGTTTTGTATTATCTAGTTTATCAGAAGGTTTGTTGTGGTCGATTATGGCCATTGGGGTTTACTTGACTTTTCGTATTTTGGATATTGCGGATATGACTGCTGAAGGAGCCTTTCCTCTGGGTGCAGCTGTTGTTGTATCGCAGATACAGGCAGGGACAAATCCTTGGATTGCGACTTTACTTGCTTTGTTTGCAGGTATGGTAGCAGGTCTAGTATCAGGAATGCTCCATACCAAGATGAAAATTCCAGCTCTCTTGACAGGGATTGTGACCTTGACAGGGCTTTATTCCATCAATATTAAAATCATGGGAAGTGTGCCCAATCTTTCCTTGGGAGATTCTTCAACTGTCTTTAAACAATTGGCGAGCTTAGGGCTGACAACTGAAGAAGCTGTTTTCTCATTCAGTTTGGCCTGTCTCTTACTTGTTTGTTTGGTCTTGACTCTTTTGATGAAAACAGAGATTGGCTTGGTTTTGCGTTCGACTGGTGACAATATCCCGATGAGTGAGGCAAATGGGGTCAATGTAGACACCATGAAGATTGTTGGTTACATGATTTCAAACGGCTTGATTGCCCTATGTGGTTCCTTGTTTGCCCAAAATGATGGATTTTCAGATGTGACTTCTGGGACAGGAACCATTGTTGTTGGTTTGAGTGCAGTCATTATTGCGGAAGTCTTGATTCACGACTTGACCATTGGAGGTCGCTTGTTATCCATCGGAATCGGTGCTATTGTTTACCGTTTGATTATTTTAAATATCTATGAAATTCCAAATCTAGATCAAAACCTGGTTCGTCTCTTTAATGCAATCTTGCTCGCTTTAGTTTTATTTGCACCAGAATTGCAAAAGAGATTAAAGATTCGTGGTCTGAAATTGAGAAATGAATAGGAGGAGAAAGTTATGGCAAGTTTGTTAACACTTGAAAATATTCACAAAACATTTGAAGCAGGGACGGTCAATGAGAACCATGTCCTCAAAGGATTAGATTTAGAGGTTGAAGAGGGAGATTTTATCTCTGTGATTGGTGGAAATGGAGCAGGTAAATCCACTTTGATGAATATCTTGGCAGGCAATCTATCGGTGGACGAAGGGGACCTTTTATTGGCAGGTAAATCCATTAAAAATCTGAGTGTAAGAAAGAGAGCCAAGGATATTGCCCGTGTTTTTCAAGACCCTAAGATGGGGACAGCTTCTCGTTTGACGATTGAGGAAAATATGGCTATTGCCTTGAGACGCGGGCAGAAGAGAGGGCTTGGTTGGGGCGTGAAGGAGAAGGATAGAATCCAGTTCCAAGAGGCCTTGAAGGAGTTGAATATTGGTCTTGAAAACCGCTTGAAAGTGGATACTCAATATCTCTCAGGAGGACAAAGACAGGCCTTGACTCTAGTCATGGCAGCTCTAGTGAAACCTAAACTCTTGCTTTTGGATGAACATACTGCGGCACTTGACCCGAAAACGAGTCAAATGGTGATGGATTTGACACAAAAAATTGTGGAACATCATCAGTTGACGACTTTGATGATTACCCACGATATGAACCATGCGATTGAGTACGGAAATCGTCTCATTATGCTCTATCAAGGCAAGATAGTGGTGGATGTAAAAGGAGAAGAGAAAAAGCATCTGACAGTTGAAGACCTCATGCATCTCTTCCAGAAAAATAGTGGCCAAAGTTTGGTCAGTGATGAATTGGTTTTGGGATAAAGAAAAAGGCTGAGATCTAGTGTCTCAGTCTTTTATTTCTTGCGTTTTGCAAAATCTCTTCAAACCGTGTCAGCTCTATCTGCAACCTCAAAACAGTGTTTTGAGCAGCCTGTGGCTAGCTTCCTAGTTTGCTCTTTGATTTTCATTGAGTATAAACTCAGTAAGGAACCCTCTTTCGCAGAAAAGCAGGGTTCTTTTTGCCGTCTATTCCCTCCCTGAAAGCGTAAAACAAACTAGTCAGGGTGGCTAGTTTGTGGTATAATGAAAGAGACTCAAAAAGAAACAGGAGAAATATAATGGATTTACTATTAGCAATTGTATTGATTGTGCTAGCTTTTCTAGGAGGAGCTCTTGGAGGAATGTACTTGGTTCGTAAGCAAATTGAAAAAGAATTCGCTGACAACCCACGTTTGAATGCTGAAGCAGTTCGTACTCTTTTGAGTGCAAATGGTCAAAAACCAAGCGAAGCCAAGGTGCAACAAGTTTACCACCAAATCATTCGCCAACAAAAAGCAGCCCTTGCCAACAATAAAAAGAAAAAATAAATAAGGAAAAGTCTGGGATGAAAGTTCCAGACTTCTCACTATGTTGGTTATGTTTAGGGATGAGACTTTTTCCTTGCATTCTATTGATATTTGATTATGATTAAGAGAGATAGTTATTGATTAGACTGTCATTCAGTTCATAAGGATAAATAATCATAATGAACTATCAATCAGAAAAAAGACTAGAAAGAAGACTGTATGGATAATCGACCAATTGGTTTTTTGGATTCGGGTGTCGGGGGCTTGACCGTTGTGCGCGAGCTCATGCGCCAGCTTCCCCATGAAGAAATCGTCTATATTGGAGATTCGGCACGGGCGCCCTATGGTCCCCGTCCTGCTGAGCAAATTCGTGAATATACTTGGCAGTTGGTCAACTTTCTTTTGACCAAGGATGTCAAGATGATTGTCATTGCTTGTAACACTGCGACTGCGGTCGTCTGGGAAGAAATCAAGGCTCAACTAGATATTCCTGTCTTGGGTGTGATTTTGCCAGGAGCTTCAGCAGCCATCAAGTCCAGCCAAGGTGGGAAAATCGGAGTGATTGGAACACCCATGACGGTCCAATCTGACATTTATCGCCAGAAAATCCATGATCTGGATCCGGACTTACAGGTGGAGAGCTTGGCCTGTCCCAAGTTTGCTCCCTTGGTGGAGTCTGGTGCCCTGTCAACCAGTGTCACCAAGAAAGTGGTCTATGAAACCCTGCGTCCCTTGGTTGGCAAGGTGGATAGCCTGATTTTGGGTTGTACCCATTATCCACTGCTCAGACCTATTATTCAAAATGTCATGGGGCCCAAGGTTCAGCTCATCGATAGTGGGGCAGAGTGTGTACGGGACATCTCAGTCCTACTCAATTATTTTGAAATCAATCGTGGTCGTGATGCCGGATCACTCCATCACCGTTTTTACACAACAGCCAGCAGCCAAAGTTTTGCACAAATTGGTGAAGAATGGCTGGAAAAAGAGATTCATGTGGAGCATGTAGAATTATGACAAATAAAATTTATGAATATAAGGATGAACAGGACTGGTATGTCGGGTCCTATGGTATTTTTGGTGGCGTCCGGACGTTGACGGATGATGACTTGGATTTTCCTCTATTGGAGTTTGCCCAAAGATTTCGAGATGAGGATCGAGGTTTTCCTGTTTCTGTTACTGTTTTACGCTATGGTTCTCTCTACCGTTTATTGTCTTTTGTGGTAGATATCCTCAACCAAGAAATGGGACGAAATGTGGAAGTCATCCAACGTCAGGGGGCTTTTCTCTTAGTTGAAAATGGGCAACTCCTGCATGTAGAATTGCCTAAAGAAGGTGTTGATGTAGAAGCTTTCTTTGAGACAAACAAGGTCAGAGAAACCTTATTGATTGCGACTCGAAACGAGGGCAAGACCAAGGAATTCCGAGCTATCTTTGACAAGCTAGGCTACGATGTGGAAAATCTTAATGACTATCCTGACTTACCTGAAGTAGCTGAAACAGGCATGACCTTTGAAGAAAATGCCCGTCTCAAGGCAGAAACTATTTCTCAATTAACGGGCAAGATGGTTTTGGCAGATGACTCAGGTCTCAAAGTCGATGTCCTTGGTGGCTTGCCAGGTGTCTGGTCAGCTCGTTTCGCAGGAGTGGGAGCTACTGACCGTGAAAACAATGCCAAACTCTTGCACGAATTGGCCATGGTCTTTGAACTCAAGGACCGCTCGGCTCAATTCCATACAACCCTAGTCGTAGCCAGTCCAAACAAGGAAAGTTTGGTTGTTGAAGCAGACTGGCCTGGCTACATTAACTTTGAACCTAAGGGTGAAAATGGCTTCGGCTATGATCCTCTCTTCCTTGTAGGAGAGACAGGCAAGTCATCAGCTGAATTAACCCTCGAAGAAAAAAATAGTCAATCTCACCGTGCCTTAGCCGTTAAGAAACTTTTGGAGGTATTTCCATCATGGCAAAGCAAACCATCATTGTAATGAGCGATTCTCATGGCGATAGCTTGATTGTGGAAGAAATCCGTGATCGCTATGTGGGCAAAGTCGATGCCGTTTTTCATAATGGCGATTCTGAACTGCGTCCTGATTCTCCACTTTGGGAGGGCATCCGTGTTGTTAAAGGGAACATGGACTTCTACGCCGGCTACCCAGAACGTTTGGTGACTGAGCTTGGTTCGATCAAGATTATCCAAACCCATGGTCACTTGTTTGACATCAATTTCAACTTTCAAAAGCTGGACTACTGGGCTCAGGAAGAAGAGGCCGATATCTGCCTTTATGGTCACTTGCATGTGCCAAGCGCTTGGATGGAAGGCAAGACCCTCTTTCTAAATCCAGGTTCCATCAGTCAACCACGTGGGACCATCAGAGAATGTCTTTATGCTCGTGTGGAGATTGATGATAGTTATTTCAAAGTGGACTTTTTGACACGAGACCATGAGGTGTATCCGGGCTTGTCCAAGGAGTTTAGCCGATGATTGCCAAGGAGTTTGAGACTTTCTTGTTGGGGCAGGAGGAAACTTTTTTAACTCCTGCTGAAAATCTAGCTGTGTTGATTGATACTCACAATGCAGATCACGCGACACTCTTGCTCAGTCAGATGACCTATACCCGTGTTCCTGTTGTGACAGATGAAAAACAGTTTGTTGGGACGATTGGGCTCAGAGATATTATGGCTTATCAGATGGAGCATGACTTGAGTCAAGAAATCATGGCAGATACGGATATTGTTCATATGACTAAAACGGACGTAGCGGTTGTTTCGCCTGATTTTACCATTACGGAGGTCTTGCACAAGCTGGTAGATGAGTCCTTCTTGCCGGTTGTGGACGCAGAAGGTATTTTCCAAGGGATTATTACGCGCAAGTCTATCCTCAAGGCAGTCAATGCTCTCTTGCATGACTTTAGTAAGGAATACGAGATTCGATGCAAATGAGAGATAGGATTTCAGCCTTTTTAGAGGAAAAGCAGGGCTTGTCTGCCAATTCCAAGCAGTCCTATAAGTATGATTTGGAGCAATTTTTAGACATTGTGGGTGAGCGGATTTCGGAGACCAGTCTCAAGATTTACCAAGTCCAGCTAGCCAGTCTGAAAATCAGCGCCCAGAAGCGGAAAATTTCGGCTTGTAATCAATTTCTCTACTTTCTCTATCAAAAAGGAGAAGTGGATAGCTTTTACCGCTTAGAATTAGCTAAACAAGCTGAAAAGAAGACCGCAAAGCCAGAACTGTTAGACCTAGACTCTTTTTGGCAAGAAAGCGACTATCCAGAGGGTCGCTTGCTAGCACTCTTAATCCTAGAAATGGGACTCTTGCCGAGTGAGATTTTAGCTCTAAAGGTTGCGGATATCAATCTGGATTTTCAGGTGTTGCGAATCCAGAAGGCTTCCCAACAGAGGATTGTCACCATTCCCACGACCTTGCTTTCAGAGCTAGAACCCTTGATGGGCCAGACCTATCTGTTTGAAAGGGGAGGGAAAGCCTATTCTCGTCAGTGGGCCTTTCGTCAGTTAGAAGCTTTTGTCAAGGAGAGAGGTTTTCCAGCCTTATCAGCCCAAGCCTTGCGAGAACAGTTTATTCTAAGACAAATAGAAAACAAGGTCGATTTGTACGAAATTGCAAAAAAATTAGGATTAAAAACAGTCCTGACCTTAGAAAAATATAGATAATGGATATTAAATTAAAAGATTTTGAAGGGCCCCTGGACTTGCTTTTGCACCTGGTTTCTAAGTACCAGATGGATATCTACGATGTGCCCATCACGGAAGTCATCGAGCAGTATCTAGCCTATGTCTCAACCCTGCAGGCCATGCGTCTGGAAGTGACGGGCGAGTACATGGTCATGGCCAGTCAGCTCATGTTGATCAAGAGCCGCAAGCTTCTTCCAAAGGTAGCGGAAGTGACAGATTTGGAGGATGACCTGGAGCAGGATCTTCTCTCTCAAATCGAAGAATACCGTAAGTTTAAGCTCTTGGGTGAGCACTTGGAAGCCAAGCACCAAGAACGGGCCCAGTACTATTCCAAAGCGCCGACAGAGTTGATTTACGAAGATGCGGAGCTTGTGCATGACAAGACGACCATTGACCTCTTTTTGGCTTTTTCAAATATCCTAGCCAAGAAAAAAGAGGAGTTTGCACAGAATCACACGACTATCTTGCGGGATGAGTATAAGATTGAGGACATGATGGTTATCGTGAAAGAGTCCTTGACTGGACGAGATCAATTGCGCTTGCAGGATTTGTTTAAGGAAGCCCAGAATGTCCAAGAGGTTATTACCCTCTTTTTGGCAACCCTAGAGTTAATCAAAACCCAGGAGCTGATCCTTGTGCAAGAGGAAAGTTTTGGAGATATTTATCTCATGGAAAAGAAGGAAGAAAGTCAAGTGGTCCAAAACTAGACTTGATAGAGAGGAAAGATGAGTACTTTAGCAAAAATAGAAGCGCTCTTGTTTGTAGCGGGTGAAGATGGGATTAGAGTCCGCCAGTTAGCTGAACTCCTCTCTCTGCCACCGACAGGCATCCAACAGAGTTTAGAAAAATTAGTCCAGAAGTATGAAAAGGACCCAGATTCCAGTTTGGCTCTGATTGAGACAGGGGGCGCTTATAGATTGGTGACCAAGCCTCAATTTGCAGCGGTTTTGAAGGAATACTCTAAGGCACCTATCAACCAGAGTTTATCTCGAGCTGCCCTTGAGACCTTGTCCATCATTGCCTACAAGCAACCCATCACACGGATAGAGATTGATGCCATCCGTGGGGTCAACTCGAGTGGGGCCTTGGCAAAGTTGCAGGCCTTTGACTTGATACGAGAAGACGGGAAAAAAGAAGTGTTGGGTCGCCCCAACCTCTATGTGACTACAGATTATTTCCTAGATTACATGGGGATAAATCATTTAGAAGAATTACCAGTGATTGATGAGCTTGAGATTCAAGCCCAAGAAAGCCAATTATTTGGTGAAAGGATAGAAGAAGATGAGAATCAATAAGTATATTGCCCACGCAGGTGTGGCCAGTAGGAGAAAAGCAGAAGAGCTGATCAAGCAAGGCTTGGTGACGGTTAACGGCCAGGTGGTACGTGAACTAGCAACGACCATCAAGTCAGGCGACAAGGTCGAAGTTGAAGGCCAGCCTATCTACAACGAAGAAAAGGTCTATTATCTGCTTAACAAACCACGCGGTGTCATTTCCAGTGTGACAGATGACAAGGGTCGCAAGACGGTTGTCGACCTCTTGCCCAACGTGAAAGAGCGCATCTATCCTGTAGGTCGTTTGGACTGGGATACATCAGGTGTCTTGATTTTGACCAATGATGGGGATTTTACGGATGAGATGATTCACCCTCGTAATGAGATTGACAAGGTTTATGTCGCGCGTGTTAAAGGTGTGGCCAATAAGGATAATCTCCGCCCCTTGACCCGTGGACTGGAGATTGATGGCAAGAAAACCAAGCCAGCTGTTTATGAAATTCTCAAAGTGGACCCAGTTAAAAATCGCTCTGTGGTACAGTTGACCATTCATGAAGGACGTAACCATCAGGTTAAAAAGATGTTTGAAGCTGTTGGTCTTCAAGTGGACAAGTTGTCACGGACTCGTTTTGGACACCTAGACTTGACAGGACTCCGTCCAGGAGAATCTCGTCGTCTTAATAAAAAAGAAATCAGCCAACTACACACCATGGCTGTAACCAAGAAATAATGAAACGAATCTTAATAGCGCCTGTGCGCTTTTACCAACGGTTTATCTCACCAGCCTTTCCACCCTCTTGTCGCTTTGAGCCGACTTGTTCCAACTACATGATTCAGGCTATTGAAAAACATGGCTTCAAGGGTGTTTTGATGGGTTTGGCTCGAATTTTACGTTGCCATCCATGGTCGAAAACAGGTAAGGACCCCGTCCCAGACCATTTTTCCCTTAAACGGAATCAAGAAGGGGAATGAGGTTGGGCAAAAGGTTTTAATAAAATGATAAAAACGCATCCTATCAGGTTTGAGTGAGCTTGATAGGATGCGTTTTATCATGTAAAGATGTGATTGAGTTTAAAGCAGCTTATTTCAAGGCTTTTTGTGCATCTTCAATCATGAGTTTTGTTGATTCAAGTCCGCCTCCGCTTAGATACCAGAGATCTGGTGTTAGTTGGATGATCTTTCCATTTTTAGCGGCAGGTGTTTCAGCGATGAGGGCATTTTCTAGGACGCCATCGTTGCTTGAGTTGTCACCACCGATGGCAAGGGTACGGTTGATGACAAAGAGGATGTCAGGGTTGATTTCTTTGACACTTTCAAAGCTGACTTCTTGTCCGTGGCGTGAGTCTTCGAATTTAGTGTCAGTTGGCTTGAATTTCAAGGTTTGATACAAGAAAGAGAAACGAGATTGGGCACCAAAGGCAGCCATTTTTCCTTCATTGAGGAGGATAGCAAGGGCTTTTTTGTCAGAACTTTCGTTTTTAGTTGCGACTTCTTGGATGCTCTTGTCTAGCTTGTCCAATTCTTCCTTGGCTTTCTGTGTACCAGTTTCACCAAAGGCGCTTGCTAGGGATTCGATATTAGTCTTGGTAGAAGTCCAGTAGTCATCTTTGCCTGCTTGGAAGAGAACAGTCGGAGCGATTTCGTTGAACTTATCTACGAATTTTTGGGTACGTGGTGAAGCGATAATTAGGTCTGGTTCAAGAGCAGCAAGGGCTTCTAGGTCTGGCTCAACCATAGAACCAACATTTTTAACTTTTCCAGCTAGGTCTTTTAGATAAGTCGGAACAGTTTTTGTAGGCATTCCGACGATATTCTTTTCAAAACCTAAAGCGCGAATAGTATCCGCAGCACCGAGGTCAAAGGTCACAATCTTTTCAGGGACTTTTGAAAGTGTGACTATACCTAGTGAACTTTTAATGGTTACCTCTGTTGGAGCAGAGCTACTTGACTCCGTCTTACTAGTGCTTGAGTTTGTACTACATGCACCAAGTAGGAGCAAGAAGCTGGCCGCTAGGGCAGTGAGATAAAGTTTAAGGGATGTTTTCATAATTTCTCCTTTTTAAAATGTGATAACGATTTAGGGAGTCTCTAGGTTTTATTGACTAAGAGACTGAAAGTTCTCTAACTTGAGCTTCTATGTTACTAGCTATAGATACAAATCTTTTTGCCATTGATATCAGCTAGCGTGATAGGAATTTCATATAGTTGACTGAGCAGATCAGCTTGCATGATTTGATCTGTTGTTCCCTTGCGAAAGACTCGGCCGTCCTTGAAGGCGACAATTTCATCCGCATACTGGCTGGCCATGTTAATATCGTGGAGGACGATGATAATGGTCTTTCCGAGTTCTTCCACCAGTCTCCGAAGAATCTGCATCATGCTAACGCTTTGCTTGATGTCGAGGTTGTTGAGCGGTTCGTCTAGTAAGATAAAGTCCGTATCCTGGGCCAGTACCATAGCGATAAAGACCCGCTGGAGTTGTCCTCCAGACAGGCTATCGATGTAGCGGTCTTTTAAGTTGGTCAGTTCTAAATAGTCCAGAGTTTCTCGGATTTTTTCCCAATCTTCTGCTCTCAGTCGACCTCGGCTGTAGGGAAAACGTCCAAAACTGACCAGTTCTTCCACCGTCAATTTGGCTTGGTAATTGATTTTCTGCTTTAGGATAGTCAGTTCTTTGGCTAGTTCTTGCGAATTCCAACTCTCGATTTCACGACCTTTGATACTGAGAATTCCCTGATCTTTCTTGGTCAGTCTGCTCATGATGGAGAGGAGAGTCGATTTTCCAGAACCATTTGGACCAATGAAGGCTGTCAGTTTCTGAGGACTGACTTCAAGCGAAATGCCTTGCAAAATATCCTGTTTTTGAATGGATTTGTCAATGTTTTTCAGTTTCACCGATGCGCCCTCCTATAAAGTAAGATAAAGAATAAGAAGCCACCCACACTCTCGATAATCATACTGATGCGAATTTCTAGTGCAAAGACTCGTTCAATCAAGGCTTGCCCCAAGGTTAAGCTAATAAATCCAACCAGAATGGCTACGATAAAGAGTAACTTGTGCCGATAGTCTTTGACAATCAGGTAGGTGAGGTTAGCTAGCATAAAGCCGAAGAAGGCCATAGTCCCTACCAAGGCAGTGGCCGTTGAGGTCAAAAGCACGATGCCCCAGAGGATTTCTTTCTGTTCTTTTTCAACATCGAGTCCCAATATCTGAGCCGTTTCTCTTTGCAGATGCAAGACATCCAAAATGACTGCTTTCCGAAAGAAACAGATTGTCAAAGCAAGGATAATCAGAGAGCCGATGGCTAGGATGGAAGTGTTGAGATGTTGAAAGGAGGCAAAGAGACTATTCTGCAGTTTATCGTATTCGTTTGGATCCATCAGGACCTGAAGGAAGGTACTGATATTTCGAAAGAGACTTCCGAGCGCTAGACAGATCAGCAGGATGAAGACCAGATCTTGCTTCATTAGTGTCTTCAAGTAGCCTTGTAAGGCAAGAAAGAAGAGGGATTGGATAAGAAGTAAAACCAGGAATTCTAAGATAGGAGACTTGTCAAGTTGAAGAAACTTACTTTCAAAAACCAGTAGCAGAGTTTGCAGTAGGACGTAGAAGGATTCGATTCCTAAAATACTAGGCGTCAGGAAGCGATTTTCCGTCAGGGTTTGAAAACTAATGGTCGAAATCCCAGTTGCGATGGCTACCAAGAGATAAACGATAATCTTTTGGGAACGCAACTTCCAAGCAAAGGCTGACAAGTGAGTGATGGGCCAAAAGTAGAGGAGACAAGCTCCGATGGCCAGAATAATGAGAAGCCAGAAGAGCTTGGTATGTTTGCTTTTAGACTGCATCTTGTCGTCCCCCTCTCCAGAGAAGTAGGATAAAGACGAGGCTACCAATGATTCCTAGTAGAAGACTGACAGACAGCTCATAGGGCCGAATTAGAACTCGGGATAGGATATCGCAGGCCAGAACTAGATTAGCACCGACCAGAGCGACCATGAGTTTGGTCTGGCTTAGATTATCTCCATAGCGCTTGCGGACAAGATTGGGAACGATGACTCCGAGAAATGGCAAGCCACCCACGGTAATCATGGTGACACTAGTCGTTAGCGCAACCAGAAAGAGGGACAGTTTTTCAAGCAGGGAGTAAGAAATCCCCAAACTTTCGCTAGTTTCTTTTCCTAGATTCATGATGGTGAAGGTTTGGGATAATTTCCAAACGGTTATCAGGATGATGAGGCCTAAGAAGAGCCACTCATACTGATGGGTCTGAATCATGGAGAAGGAGCCCTGGGTCCAGGCAGTTATACTCTGAACCAGATTGAAACGATAGGCGATAACTTCTGTCACAGAACCGATAATCCCGCTATAGATGATCCCAATCAGAGGCAACATCCACCTTTCCTTTACAGTAAAAATGGTCATAAAGGCTAGGAAGAAGAGAGTAAATACGATGGATGAAACAAAAGCGAAGAGCATCTTTTGGGTCAGACTAGCCGACGGAAAGACAAAGAGGCTCAATACCATTCCCAGTTTGGCAGCTTCAGTCGTTCCAACTGTGCTTGGAGCAGCAAACTGATTTTGAGTGATAGTCTGCATGAGAAGTCCTGCCATACTCATACTAGAGGCGGTCAGGAGAATACTGATAGTTCTTGGAAGACGGGACTCTTGAAAGAGAAGCCAGGTCTGCTGGTCGAAAGCAAAGAGCTTTCCCCACGAAAAATCACTGGTCCCAATGCTAATAGAGAGAAAGACTAGGAGTAGAAGTAAGCCAATTAAATAATGAGAAAGTTTCATACCCCATCCTTTCATGTAGATTTGGTACCGAAAGATACCTGCGGATATTACTGTAACACGATTTCTTTAATCTGTCAATAAATTTTCTGATAATTTAATGTAAAAAGAAAGAAAAATTCCTGAAAGAACATCTGTCTCTCTTTTTTATAGGAAAACTGAGTAAAAAACTATCAACCTTCCTGCTATCCTTCTCCTATAAAAAGTGGTAAAATGGATGAAAGAAAGAAGGAACTGAAATGACAACATTATTTTCAAAAATTAAAGAAGTAACAGAACTTGCTGCTATCTCAGGTCATGAAGCACCTGTCCGTGCTTATCTTCGTGAAAAGTTAACACCGCACGTGGATGAAGTGGTGACAGATGGCTTGGGTGGTATTTTTGGTATCAAACATTCAGAAGCTGCGGATGCGCCGCGCGTCTTGGTCGCTTCTCACATGGATGAAGTTGGTTTTATGGTCAGCGAGATCAAGCCAGATGGTACCTTCCGTGTGGTTGAAATTGGTGGTTGGAATCCTATGGTAGTCAGCAGCCAACGTTTCAAACTCCTGACTCGTGATGGTCGTGAAATTCCTGTGATTTCAGGCTCTGTTCCGCCACATTTGACTCGTGGTAAGGGCGGCCCAACTATGCCTGCTATTGCAGATATTGTCTTTGATGGTGGTTTTGTAGATAAGGCTGAGGCAGAAAGTTTTGGCATCCGTCCTGGTGACACCATCGTACCAGATAGTTCTGCAATCTTGACAGCCAATGAAAAAAATATCATCTCAAAAGCTTGGGACAATCGCTATGGAGTTCTCATGGTGAGCGAGTTGGCAGAAGCTCTGTCAGGTCAAAAACTTGGCAATGAACTCTATCTGGGTTCTAACGTCCAAGAAGAAGTTGGTCTCCGCGGTGCTCATACATCTACAACCAAGTTTGACCCAGAAGTTTTCCTAGCAGTTGACTGCTCACCTGCTGGTGATGTTTATGGTGGTCAAGGCAAGATTGGAGATGGAACCTTGATTCGTTTCTACGACCCAGGTCACTTGCTTCTCCCAGGAATGAAGGATTTCCTTTTGACAACGGCTGAAGAAGCTGGTATCAAGTACCAATACTACTGTGGTAAAGGCGGCACAGACGCTGGCGCAGCTCATTTGAAAAATGGTGGTGTCCCATCAACAACAATCGGTGTTTGCGCTCGTTATATCCATTCTCACCAAACCCTCTACGCTATGGATGACTTCCTAGAAGCTCAAGCTTTCTTGCAAGCCTTGGTGAAAAAATTGGATCGTTCAACAGTTGACTTGATTAAAAATTATTAAGCCATAAGGGAGGTGGTAGGGATGGTAGAACCAAACCTAGAAAGCCTTGTAAAAGATCTTTATAATCATGCTCGACATGATTTGAGTGAAGATTTAGTTGCTGCTCTCCTAGAGACTGCTAAAAAACTGCCTACTACAAATGAGCAATTACTGGCAGTTCGTCTCTCAGGTCTGGTCAATCATGAATTGCTCCTAAATCCCAAACATCCAGCACCTGAGTTGCTCAACTTGGCCCGCTTTATCAAAAGAGAAGAAGCCAAGTACCGAGGAACCGCAGCTTCTGCCCTTATGTACGGGGAGTTCTTTAAAATGCTTTGATTCCATTGTGGATCAAAGCATTTTTTTGTAAGATCTATCTCGTGAGCGTTCAAATAGTAGTAACAAGGAATCATGAGAAGTTAGCCGAGACCATAGTAGTGAAGAAACTTCTGTAATGGAAGTGGAGAGAAGTGAGGAATCGTCAAACGGTAGGGGATAGGCTGTTTGAAGGGTGCTATGAGAAAGATAGGGTAAGGTGAAATTAAATACGAACAAATTGATTGGGAAATTCAAATCGCTTTCTATCAATGTTTTAGAAGATACAGTGCCCTAGTCCAACTTCAATATACTATAAAAGAACAGATGGAAGCAATTATGATTGACTTCTATCTTTAAAATAAATGGTCTGATAGGAAAAACATGTCTCCTCATAAAATATAGTATAGTACAGATGGAAGGCTTTTGTAGACTGGAGGACGAAGGAGTTTAGAAACTCTCGTTAAAAGTTAGTTGAACCGGAGTATGGTGGTGTGAATCATTAGCAAAAATTATTTCTAAATCGAAATAGTTGACAGTTGGAAGGACAAGTGTTACAATTATTTTATTCGTTTCGATATCGAAATAAATTGGAGGTGTTATGAAAGATAGTCATTTGCTAGCCCATCATATTCGTTTGTTGAATGGGCGGATTTTTCAAAAGTTACTGAGTCAAGATCCTGAGGCTCTTTATAGGGGTGAACAGGGCAAGATTTTAGCGGTTTTATGGAATAGTGAAACTGGCTGCGCAACTGCGACAGATATCGCGCTTGCGACTGGGCTTGCGAATAATACGCTGACGACTATGATAAAAAAGCTAGAGGAACAAAAGCTTGTAATTGTTAGTCCGTGTGGAAAAGACAAGCGTAAGAAGTATTTAGTTTTAACGGAGTTGGGCAAATCCCAGAAAGAAGTGGGGCATCGTGTTAGTCAGAAATTGGATACAATCTTTTACAAAGGATTTTCAGAGGAAGAAATTCACCAATTTGAAGCCTTTCAAGAAAGAATTTTGGCGAATCTGAAAGAGAAGGCAAAAGAGGATTAAAATAGATCAAATTAGCTGTTTATAAGTAAAGGCCGCTTTCGACTTTGTTTTCCAACTCTTAGGACAAGGAAACTATGTGGTTAGTTATGGTCAGACTCAGATTGATGGCCTTGCTTATGCCCAGTACAATATCTTCCGTTTAGAGAACGGGAAAATTTTTGAGCATTGGGACAATAAGGAAGTCATGCCTAAGGTAGAAGACATGACCAATCGAGGAAAGTTTTAAAATGAGGACAAAGAATGATTGAATACAAAAATGTAGCACTGCGCTACACAGAAAAGGATGTCTTGAGAGATGTCAACTTACAGATTGAGGATGGGGAATTTATGGTTTTAGTAGGACCTTCTGGGTCAGGTAAGACGACCATGCTCAAGATGATTAACCGTCTTTTGGAACCAACTGATGGAAATATTTATATGGATGGGAAGCGCATCAAAGACTATGATGAGCGTGAACTTCGTCTTTCTACTGGTTATGTTTTACAGGCTATTGCTCTTTTTCCAAATCTAACAGTTGCGGAAAATATTGCTCTTATTCCTGAAATGAAGGGGTGGAGCAAGGAAGAAATTACGAAGAAAACAGAAGAGCTTTTGGCTAAGGTTGGTTTACCAGTAGCCGAGTATGGGCATCGCTTACCTAGTGAATTATCTGGTGGAGAACAGCAACGGATCGGTATTGTCCGAGCTATGATTGGTCAGCCTAAGATTCTCCTCATGGATGAGCCTTTTTCAGCCTTGGATGCTATTTCGAGAAAACAATTGCAGGTTCTGACGAAAGAATTGCATAAAGAGTTTGGGATGACAACGATTTTTGTGACCCATGATACGGATGAAGCTCTGAAATTGGCAGACCGTATTGCTGTTTTACAGGATGGGGAAATTCGCCAGGTGGCGAATCCCGAGATTATTTTAAAAGCTCCTGCTACAGAATTTGTAGCAGACTTGTTTGGAGGTAGTGTTCATGACTAATTTAATTGCAACTTTTCAGGATCGTTTTAGTGATTGGTTGACAGCTCTATCTCAACATTTGCAGTTGTCACTTTTGACCCTGTTACTAGCTATTTTTATCGCGATTCCTTTGGCTGTTTATCTTCGCTATCATGAGAAGTTGGCGGATTGGGTTTTGCAGATTGCAGGGATTTTCCAGACTATTCCGTCACTGGCCTTGTTAGGGCTCTTTATTCCCTTGATGGGAATTGGAACCTTGCCTGCTTTGACAGCTCTAGTGATTTATGCGATCTTTCCGATTTTACAAAATACCATCACTGGACTCAAGGGAATTGATCCGAGTCTGCAAGAGGCTGGGATTGCCTTTGGGATGACTAGGTGGGAGCGACTCAAGAAGTTTGAAATTCCACTTGCCATGCCTGTTATCATGTCTGGGATTCGGACGGCAGCTGTCTTGATTATCGGTACGGCAACCTTGGCTGCCTTGATTGGTGCAGGGGGGCTGGGTTCCTTTATCCTTTTGGGAATTGACCGTAATAATGCCAGTCTGATTTTGATTGGGGCACTTTCTTCTGCAGTGCTAGCCATTGCCTTTAACTTTCTACTAAAAGTGATGGAAAAAGCAAAATTGCGGACGATTTTTTCTGGTTTTGCCTTGGTGACCTTATTGCTAGGTCTGTCTTATAGTCCAGCCCTCTTAGCTCAAAAAGAGAAGGAAAACTTGGTGATTGCTGGAAAATTGGGTCCAGAACCAGAAATTTTGGCCAATATGTATAAGTTACTGATTGAAGAAAATACCAGCATGACTGCGACTGTTAAACCAAATTTTGGGAAAACAAGCTTTCTCTATGAAGCTTTGAAAAAAGGTGATATTGACATCTATCCTGAATTTACCGGTACGGTGACTGAAAGTTTGCTTCAACCATCACCGAAAGTGAGTCATGAGCCAGAGCAGGTTTATAATGTGGCGCGTGATGGCATTGCCAAACAGGATCATCTAGCCTATCTCAAACCTATGTCTTATCAAAATACCTACGCTGTAGCTGTTCCGAAAAAGATTGCTCAGGAATACGGCTTGAAGACCATTTCGGACTTGAAAAAAGTGGAAGGGCAGTTGAAGGCAGGCTTTACACTTGAGTTTAATGACCGTGAAGATGGCAATAAGGGCTTGCAATCAATGTACGGTCTCAATCTCAATGTGGCGACCATGGAACCAGCCCTTCGCTATCAGGCAATTCAGTCAGGTGATATTCAAATCACGGATGCCTATTCGACTGATGCGGAATTGGCGCGTTATGATTTACAGGTATTGGAAGATGACAAGCAACTCTTCCCACCTTATCAAGGGGCTCCACTAATGAAAGAAGCTCTCCTCAAGAAACATCCAGAGTTGGAAACAGTTCTCAATAAATTGGCTGGTAAAATTACTGAAAGCCAGATGAGCCAGCTCAACTACCAAGTCGGTGTTGAAGGCAAGTCAGCAGAACAAGTAGCCAAGGAGTTTCTACAAGAACAAGGTTTGTTGAAGAAATAGTTTGAAAATGTCAAACTCAACTTGCTTAAACGACTATATAGAAGAACGCTCAGACAATGTCGTCTGGGCTTTTTTGATGTGAGAATGACTGAATGTCACTTAAAATGGAAAGAAAGAGAAAATTTTCATGATTTTCTAAAATTTTACTGTAAAGATAGTTGACTATTCATAAAATAGGTGTATAATATTTTGTGAACTACTTAACAAATAAGGGGTTTCAGCTCATGTCGACTAAGGTTAGAAATCTTGTGTATAGGCAGTTCATTATCTAATAGAGCGTTGCGTCCGAAAGTCTATCCAGACACGGCTCTTTAAAAACAAAAGGAGAAATGATGCATACTTATTTGCAAAAGAAAATTGAAAATATCAAAACAACCCTAGGTGAAATGTCAGGTGGTTACCGTCGTATGGTTGCGGCTATGGCTGATTTAGGATTTTCAGGAACTATGAAGGCTATCTGGGATGACCTCTTTGCCCATCGTAGTTTTGCCCAGTGGATTTATTTGCTGGTTTTAGGAAGTTTTCCTCTCTGGCTGGAGTTGGTTTACGAACATCGTATTGTTGACTGGATTGGGATGATTTGTAGCTTGACAGGGATTATCTGTGTAATCTTTGTATCGGAAGGTCGAGCAAGTAATTATCTTTTTGGCTTGATTAACTCTGTTATTTACCTTATTTTGGCCCTACAGAAAGGCTTTTATGGTGAGGTGCTGACGACACTTTACTTCACAGTCATGCAGCCAATTGGACTTCTAGTTTGGATTTATCAGGCACAGTTTAAGAAGGAAAAGCAGGAGTTTGTCGCGCGTAAACTGGACGGCAAGGGCTGGACAAAGTATCTTTCCATTAGTGTGCTTTGGTGGTTGGCCTTTGGCTTCATTTATCAGTCTATTGGTGCCAATCGTCCCTATCGTGATTCAATCACAGATGCAACCAATGGGGTAGGGCAAATCCTCATGACAGCTGTTTACCGTGAACAGTGGATATTCTGGGCGGCTACCAATGTTTTTTCAATCTATCTCTGGTGGGGAGAAAGCCTGCAAATTCAAGGGAAATATCTAATTTATCTCATTAACAGTCTAGTTGGTTGGTATCAATGGAGCAAGGCAGCTAAGCAGAATACTGATTTACTTAACTAGGAAAAGATGTTTGAAAGTGCTGTTTTGAGATTTCGATTAAAACAGATATAGTTGATAATCAAGGATTTATAGTATGAAAAAGAGGATCGGCGGGTCCTCTTTTGTTGTTGAAAAGATAAAAAACTCAGTAACCTAGAAATAAGACAACTGAGCTTTACTCTATATTCAATTTTTAGGAATGAGAAGGTCTAGATAAAATTGGACAACTTCCTGGTCTGTGAAATCTTGACCTTTTTTGAGCCACCAGGTCAATGTCTCGATAAAGTTGGACACGACCAAGTGTTGGAGGTAAGAAGTAGGTAGACTTGGGTGAGTTTGCTTCAAATCAGCAGCCAGCATGGGATAGACGTGGTGCTCAAGCTCTCTCTGTAGTTGACGGAGGAAATAGTCATTTTTGGAGAATAGTAGACTGGTGATATGGTCTTGGTTTTTCTGAAAATGCAGAAAGAGGTGGGCGAGGTAGTCCTCGGTTGAAATGGCTTGCTTTCTTTCAAAAAGATGATGGAAGAGGTAGCGGCAGAGCTGGTCCAGAAGAAGCTCCTTACTTTCATAGTGACAGTAAAAGGTGGATCTTCCCACATCTGCGAGATCAATGATATCCTGAACAGTAGTGGCCTCGTAGCCCTTAGCATTCAAAAGTTGTATAAAAGCTTGATAGATGGCTTTTTTGGTTTTGCTGATACGGCGGTCAATGTTAGTCATATGGACATTTAAGGCAAATTGTTCAGAACTGAATAAAGCTGACGTTTTGCTTCTATCCTTTCTTTGAGTTTTAGTGGATAATGATAATGAACAAGGTGTTCATAAATCTATTATAACAAAGGAATGAGAAATATGAAGGCAAAATATGCTGTTTGGGTGGCTTTTTTCTTAAATTTGACTTATGCCATTGTTGAGTTTATTGCAGGTGGAATATTTGGTTCTAGCGCTGTTCTTGCTGACTCTGTGCATGACTTAGTAGATGCGATTGCAATTGGAATATCAGCTTTTTTAGAAACAATCTCCAATCGTGAAGAAGACAATCAGTACACCTTGGGCTATAAGCGGTTTAGCCTGCTAGGAGCCTTGGTAACAGCTGTGATTCTCGTAACAGGCTCTGTTCTAGTCATTTTGGAAAATGTCACGAAGATTTTGCATCCGCAACCAGTCAATGATGAGGGGATTCTCTGGTTAGGAATTATTGCGATTACTATCAATCTGTTAGCGAGTCTGGTGGTTGGTAAGGGAAGGACAAAGAATGAGTCTATTCTGAGTCTGCATTTTCTGGAAGATACGCTAGGGTGGGTAGCTGTTATCCTGATGGCGATTGTTCTTCGATTTACGGACTGGTATATCCTAGATCCTCTTTTGTCCCTTGTCATTTCTTTCTTTATTCTTTCAAAAGCCCTTCCACGTTTTTGGTCTACACTCAAGATTTTCTTGGATGCTGTGCCAGAAGGTCTTGATATCAAGCAAGTAAAGAGTGGCCTGGAGCGATTGGACAATGTGGCCAGCCTTAATCAGCTTAATCTCTGGACTATGGATGCTTTGGAAAAAAATGCCATTGTCCATGTTTGTCTAAAAGAAATGGAACATATGGAAACTTGTAAAGAGTCTATTCGAATTTTCCTAAAAGATTGTGGTTTTCAAAATATTACCATTGAAATTGATGCTGACCTAGAAACTCACCAAACCCATAAGCGAAAGGTGTGTGACTTGGAACGGAGTTATGAGCATCAACATTAGAAAAAAGTGAAAAATACTTGGGTACTATCTTATTTGGAATAGAGTAATTTCTTTATTATTTAAATATTTCAAAAATTGGTAAGAGAAGAGCATTGTATAAACTCCAGATATATGATTGTTAATGATAAAAATTTTTCGATTAGGTGCAAAATGCTTGACTTGGAGTCAACTCAAAGTTATATAATAAGATAAGTGAGTTAGAGTAGCTTAAACTCAGTGAATGAAATGAGAGGAGGTTAGCGTGTGAATATTAAATCTGCCAGTGATTTGTTGGGAATTTCAGCGGATACGATTCGGTATTATGAACGGGTTGGTCTTGTGCCACCGATTACTCGTACTGCTACTGGGATTCGTGATTTTCAAGATCAGGATATCGAAGCGCTGGAATTTATTAAGTGTTTTCGTTCGGCGGGTGTCTCTGTAGATAGTTTAGTTGACTATATGTCGCTCTACCAAAAGGGAGATGAAACGAGAGAGGAGAGGCTTGGTATTTTAGAAGAGGAAAAGCAAAAATTAGAGGAGCGCTTGTCTCAGCTACAGACAGCTTTAAATCGTTTAAATCTCAAAATTAAACTTTATAAGGAAGGAAAATTTTAAATGAAATCAGCAGTATATACAAAGGCAGGTCAGGTTGGACTTGCTAGCATTGAACGTCCGCAAATAATAGAAGCGGATGATGTGATTATTCGTGTGGTTCGTGCGTGCGTTTGTGGTTCAGATTTATGGAGGTACCGTAATCCAGAAACGAAAGCTGGACACAAAAATAGTGGACACGAAGCGATTGGGATTGTCGAAGAAACTGGGGAAGCCATTACGACGGTGAAACCAGGTGACTTTGTCATCGTCCCTTTTACCCATGGATGTGGTGAGTGTGATGCCTGTCTTGCTGGCTTTGACGGTTCTTGCGACAATCATATTGGTAATAACTTGGGGGGCGATTTTCAGGCGGAATATATCCGTTTCCACTATGCAAACTGGGCGCTGGTTAAAATCCCTGGTCAACCTTCTGACTACACAGAAGGTATGCTAAAGTCCCTCTTGACCCTTGCTGATGTCATGCCAACAGGCTATCATGCGGCGCGTGTTGCAAATGTTCAAAAAGGGGATAAGGTTGTGGTTATCGGTGATGGGGCTGTTGGTCAATGTGCTGTCATCGCAGCTAAAATGCGTGGAGCATCGCAAATTATTCTTATGAGCCGTCATGAAGATCGTCAAAAGATGGCTCTGGAGTCAGGTGCGACAGCTGTTGTAGCTGAACGCGGTCAAGAAGGAATTACCAAGGTGCGTGAAATCCTCGGTGGCGGAGCGGACGCAGCACTTGAATGTGTTGGTACGGAGGCTGCTGTAGAACAGGCGCTAGGTGTTCTCCATAATGGAGGGCGTATGGGATTTGTAGGAGTCCCACACTATAATAATCGTGCTCTTGGTTCGACATTTATGCAAAATATCTCTGTAGCAGGTGGGGCAGCTTCTGCTACAACATACGATAAGCAATTTTTACTAAAAGCCGTCCTTGATGGTGATATCAATCCAGGTCGCGTCTTTACTTCAAGTTATAAACTGGAAGATATCGACCAAGCCTACAAAGATATGGATGAACGTAAGACCATTAAGTCTATGATTGTGATGGATTAAAAAAGAAAATCCTAATGGAGATGTGAGACTCTCTATTAGGATTTTTTGTCATGTTTAATTTGTGGAGTTATGGCAGAGTACTCTCTCTTAAAGTCAGTCTGGTACCCAGCATGGTCAGGCTAGGGATTTTGCGACCGTGGAGTACTTCTTTGTTAAGAATATCCATACCTGCTCGGCCCATTTCTTCGGTATAGACGGTGATGCTGGAGAGGGGAGGATAGACTTGCTTGGTCAGACTAGTATCGTTAAAGGAAATAAGGCTGACGCGGTCTGGCAGGCTGATTCCAGCTTCTTGGAGGGCACGGAGGGCACCGATAGCTAAACTATCGCTAGCTGCAAAAAATGCTGGTGGCAGTTGGTCTCCCAAACTCTGAATAGCCTCCTTCATCAAGTCATAGCCAGACTGGGCAGTAAAGCTTCCTTGAAAGACCAGTTCATCATGATAAATTCCCTTCGCTTGACTGTAGTTTCTGAAATTTTCCAGTCGCTTATCCTCAATGATTTCTTCTTGGTCAGTTGTTTCCTCAATACCTGTTAGAATTCCTATACGGTCTATCCCTTGACTGAGGAAATAATCGACAACCTGTTTCATGGCAGTGTAAAAGTCCGTAATAATGCAGGTATGTCCTAGTGAAAGAGTATCACTGTCTAGAAAGACAAGAGGCTTTTGGTATTCTTCAAAGGCAGAAATCTGAGCTCGGCTAAACTTTCCGATGCAGAGAATCCCGATGACTTCCTCGCTTAGGGTAAAAGGATGGTCATTAAAATAGCGCAAAATATCATAGTCCAGTTCTTGGGCTCTTTTTTCTATGCCTAGGCGAATCTGGTAGTAGTAGAGGTCGTCCAGCTCTCCTTGTTCGCTGACCCATTGGATAATAGCAATCTTTTGCTTGGGCTTGTGGGACTCGCCTGTCTTGAGGTGCTTAGTGTAGCCCAACTCTTCAGCAACAGTTAAAATACGGTGTCTGGTTTCTTCTGTAACAGATAGACTCTGGTCGCGGTTGAGGACGCGGGATACGGTTGCGATAGAGACAGAGGCTAGCTGTGCAATGTCTTTTAAAGTAGCCATAAATCCTCCTTCTTTAAGGTTAGTATATCATATTTTTCTGCTTTTTACTGATAGTTTAGTAAAATTTTAGTAAAAAGGATTGACCTTGGGAAATCCCTTGGATACAATAGAAGAAAACGATTACACGTTAAGGTGACTTAACGGACAGTCAAAGGAGAATTCATATGACACAACATCTTACTGCAGAAGCCCTTCGAAAAGACTTTCTTGCTGTTTTTGGTCAAGAAGCAGACCAAACCTTCTTTTCACCAGGCCGTATCAACTTGATTGGTGAGCACACAGACTACAACGGTGGGCACGTTTTTCCTGCTGCTATTTCCTTGGGAACATACGGGGCAGCTCGCAAACGTGATGATCAAGTCTTGCGTTTCTACTCAGCTAACTTTGAGGACAAGGGCATTATCGAAGTACCTTTAGCTGACCTCAAGTTTGAAAAAGAGCACAACTGGACCAATTATCCAAAAGGAGTTCTTCATTTCTTGCAAGAAGCTGGGCACGTGATTGATAAAGGTTTTGATTTTTATGTTTATGGGAATATCCCAAATGGTGCTGGTTTGTCTTCTTCAGCATCCCTTGAACTCTTGACAGGAGTCGTGGCAGAGCATCTCTTTGATTTAAAATTAGAGCGTCTCGATTTGGTTAAAATCGGAAAACAAACAGAAAATAACTTTATCGGAGTCAACTCTGGTATCATGGACCAGTTTGCTATCGGTATGGGGGCTGATCAACGTGCAATTTACCTAGATACCAATACTTTAGAATACGACTTGGTGCCACTTGATTTGAAGGACAATGTCGTTGTTATTATGAACACCAATAAACGTCGTGAATTGGCGGATTCTAAATATAATGAACGCCGTGCTGAATGTGAAAAAGCAGTGGAAGAATTGCAAGTTGCTTTAGATATTCATACCTTGGGTGAATTGGATGAGTGGGCCTTTGACCAATACAGCTATCTGATTAAAGATGAAAATCGTTTGAAACGTGCTCGTCATGCAATGCTTGAAAATCAACGTACCCTCAGAGCTCAAGCAGCCCTCCAAGCAGGAGATTTGGAAACATTTGGTCGTTTGATGAATGCGTCACACGTTTCTCTAGAACATGACTATGAAGTAACTGGCTTGGAATTGGATACTCTTGTTCACACAGCTTGGGGACAAGAAGGTGTTCTCGGTGCTCGTATGACAGGGGCAGGTTTTGGCGGATGTGCCATTGCTTTAGTGCAAAATGATGCTGTTGAGACCTTTAAGGAAGCTGTAGGCAAACACTACGAGGAAGTAGTTGGATACGCTCCAAGCTTCTATATCGCTGAAGTTGCAGGTGGCACTCGCGTCCTTGACTAGTCAAAAGGAGGCTCTATAGTGACCTTAGTAGATAAATTTGTAACACATATTATTTCTGAAAGTTCATTTGAGGAAATGGATCGAATCTACCTGACCAATCGTGTCTTGGCACGAGTGGGAGATGGTGTTTTGGAAGTTGAGACCAATCTGGATAAAGTGATTGACCTCAAGGACCAGCTGGTTGAGGAAGCCGTTCGATTAGAGACGATTGAGGATAGTCAGACTGCGCGTGAAATCCTTGGTGCTGAACTGATGGATTTGGTGACTCCTTGTCCGAGTCAGGTCAATCGTGACTTTTGGGCAACCTATGCCCACTCTCCTGAGCAAGCGATAGAGGATTTTTACCAACTCAGTCAGAAGAATGACTACATCAAACTCAAGGCCATTGCTAAAAATATCGCCTACAGAGTACCATCTGACTACGGAGATCTAGAAATAACCATCAACCTCTCTAAGCCTGAAAAGGATCCTAAGGAGATTGCGGCAGCCAAGTTGGTGCAAGCTAGCAATTATCCCCAGTGTCAGCTTTGTCTAGAGAATGAGGGCTACCATGGTCTAGTTAACCACCCAGCTCGCAGTAACCACCCAGCTCGCAGTAACCACCGTATTATCCGTTTTAAAATGGCTACTCAGGAGTGGGGTTTCCAGTATTCACCTTATGCCTACTTTAATGAGCACTGTATTTTCTTAGACGGTCAGCATCGTCCCATGGCCATTAGTCGTCAGAGCTTTGAACGTCTGCTGGCTATCGTAGAACAGTTTCCAGGCTATTTTGCTGGCTCTAATGCCGACCTGCCGATTGTGGGGGGCTCTATTCTAACTCATGATCATTATCAGGGAGGCCGTCACGTATTTCCTATGGAATTAGCTCCCTTGCAAAAGACTTTCTATTTTGCTGGTTTTGAGCAGGTTAAGGCTGGGATTGTCAAGTGGCCCATGTCAGTGTTGCGTTTGACTTCGGATTCCAAAGAGGATTTGATCAACTTGGCTGACAAGATTTTGCAGGAATGGCGTCAGTATTCAGATCCTAGTGTGCAGATTTTGGCAGAGACAGACGGGACACCGCATCACACCATCACACCTATAGCCCGTAAGCGCGACGGTCAGTTTGAGTTGGACTTGGTCTTGAGGGACAATCAGACTTCTGCAGAACATCCTGATGGCATCTATCATCCTCACAAGGATGTCCAACATATCAAGAAGGAAAATATCGGCTTGATTGAGGTCATGGGCTTGGCAATCCTGCCACCACGTCTGAAAGAAGAAGTGGAGCAAGTTGCTAGCTATCTTGTAGGAGAAGCTGTTACAGTTGCCGATTATCATCAGGAATGGGCAGACCAACTCAAAGTCCAACATCCAGATCTAGCGGAAAAAGAAAAAGCCCTTGAAATCGTCAAGGACTCTGTTGGTGCTATCTTTGCGCGTGTCCTTGAGGATGCAGGAGTCTACAAGCAGACAGAACAAGGACAGGCAGCCTTTATGCGCTTTGTGGAGCAGGTCGGAATTTTACCAGACTAGGAGCATTCTCCTTGCACAGTCCTATAAAAAGTAGTATCATAGTGTCGTTTGAAATATCAGGAGGAAACGATGAAAGATTTTCATTTTGACGCTATATCTGCCTTTGAAAATTACGAAATTGAACAAATGAGAGATGGTCACGTTGTGGTGACGACAAAAGTAGTGAACTCGTCGCTCAACTACTATGGCAATGCCCATGGTGGCTATCTCTTTACCCTTTGTGACCAAATCAGTGGTCTTGTGGTGATTTCACTTGGCTTAGATGGAGTGACACTCCAGTCTTCCATCAACTACCTTAAGGCAGGAAAACTCGACGACGTGTTGACCATTAAAGGAGAATGCGTCCATCAAGGTCGCACAACCTGTGTCGTGGATGTGGATATTACCAATCAAGAAGGCAGAAATGTCTGCAAGGCAACCTTCACCATGTTTGTCACAGGCCAACGATCAGAAGATAGACAGGTGGGGATATAGATAACTAAAAAAGAGGCTCGCACCTCTTTTTCTTATTTCTTTTTATGATTTAATACGGCATTGAGTACAATGGCGAGTAGGCTGGCTACGACGATTCCGTTTGAGAAGAACATTTGGAAGGCTGTCGGCATGCTGACAAAGAGATTGCTGTTATTTAGACCGACACCTGCAGCGATTGAAACAGCTGCGATAAGGAAGTTATGTTCATTGTTAGCAAAGTCAACACGAGCGAGGATTTGCATCCCTTGAATCGATACAAAACCAAACATCACCAGCATGGCACCACCGAGGACAGGGCTCGGAATGATTTGAGCAAGGGCACCAAACTTAGGAAGGAGTCCAAGGAGAACCAGGAAACCAGCTGCGTAGTAGATTGGCAGGCGAGTCTTGATACCTGATAATTTAACCAACCCAACGTTTTGTGAAAATCCTGTGTAAGGGAAGGTGTTAAAGATTCCTCCGAGAAGTACGGCCAAACCTTCTGCGCGGTAACCGTTGCGCAGGCGCGTGCTGTCGATTGGATCTTTTGTGATATCAGACAAGGCTAGATAAACACCAGTCGACTCAACCATAGACACCGTTGCGATGATACACATCATGACAACGGATGAGATTTCAAAGGTTGGCATCCCAAAGTAGAGGGGAGTTGGGACATGGACAAGTGGTGCTGCTGCAACAGGAGAGAAGTCAACCAAACCCATGCTAGCAGCAATGGCAGTTCCAACAACCAAACCAATCAAAATAGAGATAGACTTGATAAATCCTTTGGTAAAGATGTTAATCAAGAGGATAATCAGAACAGTGATAGCTGCAAGCAAGAGACTTTGACCAGTTGGCTCTGGAACATTATTTCCCATATTTCCAATAGCGACAGGAATCAAGGTTAAACCAATCGTGGTAATAACAGATCCTGTTACGATAGATGGGAAGAGATTGGCCACTTTTGAGAAGATACCTGAAACAAGAACCACGTAAATCCCTGATGCGATAAGGGCACCAAACATAGCGCCACTACCATGGCTTTGCCCAATCATAATCAAGGGAGCGACAGATTGGAAGGCAACGCCGAGAACGACTGGTAGTCCAATACCAAAGTATTTGTTGAGTTGGAGTTGGAGGAAGGTTGCCACCCCACACATGAAGATATCTGTGGAAATCAGGTAGGTCAACTGCTCAGCTGAATAGCCAAGGGCTGTCGCAATCATGATGGGAACCAGGATGGATCCTGAGTACATGGCTAGTAAGTGCTGCAAGCCAAGAACGGCTGCTTGCGAATGTTTTTCTTGAGTTTGCATTAGAGATCTGCCTCCTTAAATACGACCTGACCATTTTCAAAACGATCCAAACGAGCGAGTGATAGGACAGGATAGCCTGCTTTTTCAAGCAAATCACGGCCATCTTGGAAGGATTTTTCAATCACAATACCGATAGCTTCGACTGTGGCACCAGCTTGTTCGATGATTTGAATCAAGCCTTTAGCAGCTTGGCCGTTAGCAAGGAAGTCGTCGATAATCAAAACCTTGTCCTCTGGTGAGAGGAATTTTCCAGCGATAGAAACGGTGCTGGTCACCTGCTTGGTAAAGGAGTAAACTTCGGCAGTTAAGATACCTTCGTTCATAGTGATGTTTTTAGCTTTTTTAGCGAAAATCATGGGAACGTTTAAGGCTTCAGCTGTAAAAATGGCTGGGGCAATGCCTGACGCTTCAATGGTCACGACTTTGGTAATTCCAGTAGCAGCAAATTTTTCCGCAAAGACCTTACCGATTTCTCGCATCAAGCTAAAGTCAACTTGGTGGGTTAAAAAGGAATCCACCTTGAGGATGTTGTCACCCAAGATATGCCCATCCTTGAGGATGCGCTCTTCTAATAATTTCATAAGACCTCCTAAAGTCTAAAAGCCAGTTTACTTGTTGGTTAAATGTTTCTATAGTGATCCGGTTTGCTAGTACTATGTATTTGATAAAACTAGTACGAGCGAAGCGAGTTTTATCAAATATTTCCCGCCGTAGTGGTAGCATAGACAATAATCTTGTTATTGTCTATGACGGGATTTTTGAGACTTTTGGCTCAAAAATTAGGGATGAAATTCCGAAGGAAGTTGCTCCCGTCCGCACTAATTAAGGGAAATATTAAAAATATTCAAAAAAGACCTACTTAATCTCTAAGTAAGTCCCCAAAATAGGCATGGAAAAAACGACCATACCTCACTCTGACTTACTTATTGTTAGGTGTTCCGGCACCTTGTAGAAACGTCGTGCCAATTCACGACATAAACAAGTAAAACGATATTTAATTTAAAATAGGCTTGAGCCAATGTTTTTATTTTACACTAAATAACTTTAGAAATCAACTGTTTTGTTAGTGTTTTGGTTTTAAAAACGAACAAATATAATAAAAATGGGGAAAAAATAACTTATTAGCTAACATTTAGAAGGTTTTTCCATCATAAAAGGCATATTATCAAGATTTTTCAAGACTTGACAATATGCCTTTTTCTAACTTTAAAGACTTTTTCCCAATCTTTATTATTCTACTCGCTAAATCTTAAAAAATAACCATCTGGATCCAAAATCGCAAATTCGTGAGGGTAAATAAAGCTATCTCCCACTCGAAATTCTCTTTTGGTCAGCGGACGATGGATAGGATAGTCAGCTTCCAACAGTTTTTGGTGGAGCTGAGGGACATCTGCAATGCCAAAGGAAATATTAACACCGCGCCCGAAAGGATAGGTCAGCTGAGCTAATTCTTCTGCGCTGCCTTCTTCTAGCATAAGTTGGCAGTCTTCAAGCGAGAGGAAGAGAAATTTCTCCTCTGGACGCTCGTATTCGACAGAGAATCCTAGCAGGTCGCAGTAGAAGTGGCGTGATTTTTCGATGTCAGATACTACAAATTCAGGAATGACAGCTTGATAGTCCATTCGTTTTCTCCTTAGAGTTCAATCTCCAAGACAATGGGTGTGTGGTCTTGGCGCGCACCGGAGTCAATCATATCAGACTTGGTCACCTTGTCAGCCACGCGGTTGCTTGTCAGCCAGTAGTCGATTCTCCAGCCTGTATTGTTGATTTTAGAAGTCTTGCTTCGTTGTGCCCACCAAGTGTAGCGTTCTGGAACATTGCCGTGAATGTGGCGGAAGGTATCCGTAAATCCAGTTGCTAAAAGGTTGGTAAATCCAGCACGTTCCTCGTCGGTAAATCCAGGTGAATGGCGGTTGCTAGCAGGATTTGCAAGGTCGATCTCATTGTGGGCCACGTTGTAGTCACCGGTTGCAAGGACTGGTTTTTCTTTGTCTAGTTCAGCCAAATACTCCGCATATTTGACATCCCAGACTTGGCGTTCTTCCAAGCGTTTGAGGCCATCACCAGCGTTTGGTGTGTAAACTTGGGTAACGAAAAATTTATCAAATTCTAGAGTGATGATGCGGCCTTCCAAGTCCATGGTAGAAGGGGCACCGATTTCTGGGAAAGTGACAGTGGGTGTAAGTTCTTTCTTATAGAGGAACATGGTTCCAGCATAGCCTTTGCGGGCAGGCTCTTGAGAAGAGCGCCACGTGTTTGCGTAGCCTGGGAAGAGTTCTTCTAAAATTTCCAAGTGTTTCTTTGTAGGCCCCTTGGCAGAAAGCTTGGTTTCTTGGATAGCAATGATATCAGCATTTTCAGCGACCAAGGTTTGTAGTACTTCTTGGGACAATTTGGCACGAGCTGAGTCACTAGTTAGGGCAGCGTTGAGGGAATCAATATTCCATGAGATAAGTTTCATAAAGTTACCTTTTTCATTCAGATTATAGATTTTATTATACCAAAAAAAGGTTTATTTCCCCAACGTATGGTTTGAAAAATTACTCTTTAGACTTTATCCTGAGAAAATAAAAATTCCCTAAACTATTTAGAAAAAAATCTAAATAGCTCTTGTGTTTAGAATAGAAAGGTGTATAATGTTATTTAGAAAAACATCTAAATAGAAAGTGAAGTTACATATATGTCAAATAAGAGAACAATCCTTCTTTTTGTGGTCTTGGCTTATGCCCTTGCTTGGATAATATGGTTGGCACTATGGTTAAGTGGTGTTGGTCTAAATTCTCCATGGAGTCAACTTGCTAGTATTGTAGCTATGTGGATGCCTGCACTTGCAGTCTTTATTTTAGGGAAAATCACGAATCAACCTAGTGGAATCAAATCTAAATTAGTCGTGAATCTCAAGAGGAACTGGAGCTTTTACTTACTAGCTATCTGGTTACCAGCAGTCATCAGTTTTTTAGGAGCGGGACTTTATTTTCTTGTATTCCCTAGTAATTTCAGCCTTGGTTTTGAATCTATTCAAGCTATTTTACAAGAAAAAGGAGTCCTTCAATCAGCCATTCCCTTATCTTTCTTGGCTTTGATTCAAATCCTATCTAGTTTGACCTACGCTCCTTTTCTTAATAGTTTCTTTGCATTGGGAGAGGAAATTGGTTGGCGTGGCTATCTTTACCCAGTGCTAAGAGAACGCTTTTCACTAGTCCAGACTCATGTCTTACTTGCTCTCATTTGGAGTCTATGGCATTTACCAATCAATTTGCAAGGATATAATTATGGCCTTACTTATTTTGCTTATCCCGTTTTGGGAGTTGTTGCTATGTTTCTATCTTGTTTTAGCCTAGGAATATTGTTGAGCTGGTTGTTGGAAAAGACAGGTTCTATCTGGGCTTCTGCCCTATTTCATGGGGCAATCAATGCAACTGCAGGTATTGGGTTACTCTTCCAATTACCAGGAGAAAAAGTTTCAAGCCTCTTGATTTTAGGCCCATCACCGACCGGAATGCTATCAGTTCTACCTTGCTTATTCCTAGCCCTACTAATATTACAAAGGGAAAGGAGTCATTATGAGTTTTGCAAATAGTTTTAAAGCCTTATCTCATCCAGTTAGGAGAGAGATTTTGAATTTACTCAAAGCAGGCAGATTATCTGCAGGAGAAATTGCCAGTTATTTCGAGTTGACAGGTGCAACGATTTCACACCATCTCACGATTTTGAAAGCAGCGGATTTGATTCATGAAATGAAAGAAAAAAACTTTATTTATTATGAGTTAAATACATCGGTTTTAGAGGATATAATGGTTTGGTTAGCAGATCTGAAAGGAGATCATTTTGATGAAGATAAAAATCAATAAGAAATTGGTATTATTTACGAGCATTCTCATCCTACTACCTTCCCTTGTAGGTTGTGTTTTCTGGAATCAATTACCAGAGGAGATACCCACTCATTTTAATCTACTGGGTCAAGCAGATGGCTACAATCATAAAATGTCTGCTATCTTTGGATTACCGACTCTCATGCTTTTGATGCATTGGTTGCTTCTATTTTTAATGATTAAGGATCCTAAATCTAGCAATATCAGTTCAAAAATACAAGTTTTGATTTACTGGATTATTCCTTTTGTATCTTGTCTATTAATGATTTCTATCTTCGGAGAATCTTTGGGTTATTCCATGATGAGTGGGCTACTAGCTCAGATTTTTATGGGAGTCGTGATGATCGTAATTGGAAATTATCTACCAAAAACACACCGAAATTATATAATCGGTATTCGACTACCGTGGACCTTGGAAAATGATGAAAACTGGAGAAAAACGCATCGCCTAGCTGGAAAAATTTGGGTATTAGGAGGATTGTTATTGTTTCTAAATTCCTTTGTGCAACTATATGTTTACTGGGTATTCTTCTTGACACTTTTCTTTGTAGTGATAATTCCTAGTGTCTATTCTTATCAATTATCAAAATCAGAATCTTGAAATAGCTACTGGAGTCATTAGTTTGAGAAGTTGGTCTGATATGTCTATTTCCCCAACGTATGGTTTGAAAAATCACCCTTTTTCGTTTATAATGAAGAATGATTTTATGAAAGGGAGTGGAAATAAATGAAATTTTACTCATATGACTATGTGCTAAGCCAAATCAGTCAGCAAAATGGCATCATGATTGGCTTTGGGATTGTTCTCCTAGCTATCACAGGTTTTTTTGCTTTTAAGGCTTATCGTGATAAAAAGGGGACTAAGTTTCGGGAATTGGTCATGATTTTGGCCTTGACCTTGGTAGCCATGCTTTTGGTGACAATTTCAAAATACCAGACCAATCAAGCCTCTAATAACCAATTTCAAACCTCCCTTCATTTTATAGAGGTTGTTTCCAAAGACTTGGGAGTAGATAAATCAGAAGTTTATGTCAATACTTCTGCAGCCACTGATGGAGCGCTAATCAAGGTAGGTTCAAATTTCTATCGCGCTTTGAACGGGAGCCAACCAGACAAGTATCTTTTAGAAAAATTAGAATTCAATCAAACAGACGCTATTGAATTGGTGGAGGTAAACAAATGACACTCAACTATATGGAAATTTTAATCAAACTGGCCTTGGGTCTTTTCTCGCTTGTTTTTGTTATCAATGTGACAGGAAAGGGAAATCTGGCGCCTAACTCTGCGACAGACCAAATTCAGAACTATGTTCTCGGTGGTATTCTCGGTGGGGTGATTTACAATAGTTCTATTAGCATTCTCCAGTACGCAGTGATTTTGATGATGTGGACGATTTTGGTTTTGACCCTCAAATGGCTTAATAACAATGTTCGTTTTGTCAAACACTTGATTGATGGAAAACCGACTCTCCTCATCAAAAATGGGAAGATTGACCCAGAAGCTTGTCGTTCAGTTGGTTTGTCTGCGGCAGATGTTGCTCTCAAACTTCGTAGCCAAGGAATTTTCCAGATGAAACAAGTCAAACGAGCTGTGCAAGAGCAAAATGGCCAACTCATCGTGGTCCAAATGGGAGATGAAAATCCTAAGTATCCAGTTGTGACTGACGGTGTGATCCAAGTCGATGTTTTAGAATCGATTGGTCGTAGCGAAGAGTGGTTGCTTGATAACCTCAGCAAACAAGGACATGACAATGTTGCCAATATCTTTATTGCTGAGTATGACAAGGGTGCGGTCACAGTCGTAACTTATGAATAAGAAAAACCTGGGGTTTTGGCCTCAGGTTTCCATTTGCAATCAGAAAGGGATTTTATGTCCATTATTCAAAAACTTTGGTGGTTTTTCAAGTTAGAAAAACGCCGTTATCTAGTCGGAATTGTGGCCTTGGTCTTGGTTTCCGTTCTCAATCTAATTCCCCCCATGGTCATGGGGCGGGTTATTGATGCCATTACATCGGGGCAATTAAGCCAGCAGGACCTCCTTCTTGCCCTATTTTACTTGCTTCTTGCAGCCTTTGGGATGTACTATCTGCGCTATGTTTGGCGTATGTATATCATTGGGACTTCCTACCGTCTGGGACAGATTATGCGCTCTCGCTTATTTGAGCATTTCACAGAAATGTCTCCAGCTTTTTATCAGACCTATCGGACGGGGGACCTGATGGCACACGCAACCAACGATATCAATGCCTTAACCCGTCTCGCAGGGGGCGGTGTTATGTCTGCGGTGGATGCCTCTATCACGGCTTTAGTGACCTTGATGACCATGCTCTTTAGCATTTCATGGCAGATGACCTTGGTTGCCATTCTTCCCCTGCCTTTCATGGCTTATGCGACCAGTCGTTTGGGTAGAAAGACTCATAAGGCTTTTGGAGAGTCGCAGGCTGCCTTTTCTGAACTCAATAACAAGGTACAGGAGTCTGTATCAGGTATTAAAGTGACCAAGTCTTTCGGTTATCAGGCGGACGAGCTCAAGTCCTTTCAGGCAGTAAATGAATTGACCTTTCAAAAGAACCTACAAACCATGAAATACGATAGTCTCTTTGACCCTATGGTTCTCTTATTTGTTGGTTCCTCCTATGTTTTAACCCTCTTGGTCGGCTCCTTGATGGTTCAGAAAGGGCAAATCACGGTTGGGAATCTAGTTACCTTTATCAGCTACTTGGATATGCTAGTTTGGCCTCTTATGGCCATCGGCTTCCTCTTTAATATTACTCAGCGAGGGAAGGTTTCCTATCAGCGAATTGAGGAACTTTTGTCTCAGAAATCACCTGTACAAGACCCTGAGTTTCCTTTAGATGGTATCGAAAATGGGCGTTTGGAGTACGCTATTGACAGCTTTGCCTTTGAAAATGAGGAAACACTGACAAATGTTCACTTTAGTTTGGAAAAAGGGCAAACATTGGGCTTGGTTGGGCAAACAGGCTCTGGGAAAACATCTCTAATTAAACTGCTCTTGCGTGAATACGATGTGGATAAGGGAGCCATTTACCTAAACGGTCATAATATTCGTGACTATCGTCTGACAGGTCTTCGTAGTCTTATGGGCTATGTTCCTCAGGACCAGTTCCTCTTTGCGACTTCGATTTTAGACAATATCCGCTTTGGCAATCCTAACTTGCCCCTTTCAGCGGTCGAGGAAGCGACCAAGCTAGCTCAAGTTTACCAAGATATTATAGCTATGCCCCAGGGATTTGATACGCTGATTGGTGAAAAGGGAGTCAGTCTTTCTGGAGGTCAAAAGCAGCGTCTGGCCATGAGTCGGGCGATGATTTTAGATCCAGATATCTTGATTTTGGATGATTCTTTGTCGGCCGTGGATGCCAAGACAGAGTATGCGATTATCGACAACCTCAAGGAGACGCGCAAGGACAAGACAACCATTATTACGGCTCATCGCTTCAGTGCGGTTGTCCATGCAGATTTGATTTTAGTCCTGCAAAATGGTCAAATTATCGAACGAGGCAGGCACGAAGACTTGCTAGCTATGGATGGCTGGTATGCCCAAACCTACCAGTCTCAGCAGTTGGAAATGAAGGGAGAAGAAGATGCAGAATAAGAAAGAACAATGGACTGTATTGAAGCGCTTGATGTCTTATTTCAAGCCTTATGGACTCCTGACCTTTTTGGCCCTCAGTTTTCTCCTAGCGACGACGGTCATCAAAAGTGTCATTCCCCTTGTGGCTTCCCACTTTATTGACCAGTATCTCAGCAATCTCAACCAACTCGCTGTGACCGTTTTGCTGGCCTACTATGGCCTTTATATCCTACAAACTCTGGTCCAGTATGTCGGCAATCTTCTCTTTGCGAGGGTATCCTACAGCATCGTTAGGGATATTCGTCGCAATGTCTTTGCCAATATGGAAAAGCTGGGCATGTCTTATTTTGACAAGACGCCAGCAGGCTCCATCGTCTCTCGTTTGACAAATGACACCGAGACTATCAGTGATATGTTTTCGGGGATTTTATCTAGCTTTATCTCAGCAGTTTTCATCTTTCTGACAACTCTTTATACCATGTTGGTGTTGGATTTTCGTTTGACTGCATTAGTCTTGCTCTTTCTCCCCTTGATCTTCCTTTTGGTCAATCTCTATCGGAAAAAATCAGTGAAAATCATTGAGAAAACCAGAAGTCTCTTGTCAGATATCAATAGCAAGCTGGCTGAAAACATCGAGGGAATCAGAATAATCCAGGCCTTTAATCAAGAGAAGCGCCTACAGTCAGAGTTTGATGAAATCAACCAAGAACACTTGGTTTATGCCAACCGTTCTGTAGCCTTGGATACCCTCTTTTTGCGCCCTGCCATGAGTTTGCTGAAACTCCTAGGATATGCAGTTTTAATGGCCTATTTTGGCTATCGTGGACTTTATCTGGGAATAACGGCAGGAACCATGTATGCCTTTATCCAGTATATCAATCGTCTCTTTGATCCTCTGATTGAAGTGACGCAAAACTTTTCAACCCTGCAAACGTCTATGGTTTCTGCAGGCCGTGTCTTTGCCTTGATTGACAATAGGATCTATGAGCCCCTTCAAAAAGATGGGCAAGTCAAAATCCGAGAAGGCAATATCCGTTTTGAACATGTGTGTTTCTCTTATGATGGAAAACATCCGATTCTGGATGACATTTCCTTCTCCGTTAACAAGGGTGAAACCATTGCATTTGTAGGCCATACAGGTTCAGGGAAATCGTCTATTATCAATGTTCTCATGCGCTTTTATGAATTCCAGTCAGGGCGAGTTCTCTTGGATGATGTGGATATCAGGAACTACAGTCAGGAAGAGTTGAGAAAAAACATCGGTCTGGTCTTGCAGGAGCCCTTCCTCTATCATGGGACCATTAAGTCCAATATCGCCATGTACCAAGACATCAGTGATGAGCAGGTTCAGGCTGCAGCTGCTTTCGTGGATGCAGATTCCTTTATTCAGGATCTTCCTCAGGGGTACGACTCCCCTGTTTCCGAGCGTGGCTCTAGTTTTTCAACTGGACAGCGTCAGCTTCTTGCCTTTGCTAGAACAGTCGCCAGTCAGCCTAAAATCCTGATTTTGGATGAAGCGACAGCCAATATTGACTCTGAAACAGAAAGTTTGGTTCAAGCTTCTCTGGCTAAGATGAGACAGGGACGGACAACCATTGCCATCGCTCACCGCCTTTCTACCATCCAAGACGCCAACTGTATCTACGTATTGGACAAGGGGCGCATTATCGAGAGTGGAACCCATGAGGAACTTTTGGCCTTGGGTGGAACCTACCACAAGATGTATAGCTTGCAGGCAGGGGCCATGGCCTAATACTCTTTGATTTTCATTGAGTGTAAGAAGGAAATCCTTCAAATTACAGATTTCTTTCACCGCCTTTTCCATTTTGTGGTATAATGAAAAATGTTGACAAATAGTATAATAAAAACAAAGGAGAAACAGCATGCTGAAATGGGAAGACTTGCCCGTGGAAATGAAATCAAGCGAGGTTGAGTCTTACTACCAGCTTGTCTCTAAAAGGAAGGGTTCGCTGATTTTCAAGCGTTGTTTGGACTGGGTTCTAGCCGTAATCTTGCTGATTCTGACCTCTCCCATCTTTCTCATCTTGAGCATTTGGATCAAGTTGGATAGCAAGGGGCCAGTAATTTACAAGCAAGAGCGCGTGACCCAGTACAATCGACCTTTCAAGATTTGGAAGTTCCGTACCATGGTGACGGATGCGGATAAAAAAGGGAGTCTGGTGACTTCTGCTAACGATAGCCGCATTACCAAGGTTGGCAATTTTATCCGCCGTGTCCGTTTGGACGAACTGCCTCAGTTGGTCAATGTTCTTAAAGGTGAGATGTCTTTTGTCGGTACACGACCTGAAGTGCCACGCTACACAGAGCAGTATAGCCCTGAAATGATGGCAACCTTGCTTTTGCCAGCAGGGATTACCTCTCCAGCTAGCATTCACTACAAGGATGAGGACACTATTATCAGTCAAATGACGGAGAAAGGTTTGTCGGTTGACCAAGCCTATGTCGAACACGTCCTTCCTGAAAAGATGCGCTATAACCTCGCCTATCTCCGAGAATTTAGTTTCCTAGGAGACATTAAAATCATGTTTCAAACCGTGTTTGAAGTGCTAAAATAAAGTAGTCATTAGAAAATGAGTACAGATAAAAGGAGCAAATCAATGCCAAATTACAATATTCCATTTTCACCACCCGATATTACGGAAGCAGAAATTGCTGAAGTAGCGGATACCCTGCGTTCTGGTTGGATCACAACAGGTCCTAAGACAAAAGAACTGGAGCGTCGCTTGTCCCAATACACACAGACGCCTAAGACCGTCTGCCTCAACTCTGCGACTGCCGCGCTTGAGTTGATTTTGCGCGTCTTGGAAGTTGGACCTGGTGATGAAGTTGTCGTTCCAGCCATGACCTATACAGCTTCATGTAGTGTCATTACTCACGTAGGAGCGACCCCTGTCATGGTGGATATCCAAGCAGATACGTTTGAGATGGACTATGACTTGCTTGAGCAAGCCATTACTGAAAAGACTAAGGTGATCATTCCGGTTGAGCTTGCGGGGATTGTTTGCGACTATGACCGTTTGTTCCAAGTCGTGGAGAAAAAACGTGACCTCTTTACCGCTTCAAGCAAGTGGCAAAAGGCCTTTAACCGTATCGTGATTGTTTCTGATAGTGCCCATGCTTTGGGATCAACTTATAAAGGGCAACCGGCTGGTTCTATCGCTGACTTTACATCCTTCTCATTCCATGCCGTTAAGAATTTTACAACTGCTGAGGGAGGAAGTGCGACTTGGAAAGCCAATCCAGCGATTGACGACGAAGAGATGTACAAGGAATTCCAAATCCTTTCCCTTCACGGGCAAACTAAGGATGCTCTTGCCAAGATGCAACTGGGCTCATGGGAATATGATATCGTCACACCAGCCTACAAGTGCAATATGACTGATATCATGGCGTCACTTGGTTTGGTACAATTGGATCGTTACCCTGGTTTACTAGAACGTCGTAAGGAGATAGTGGACCGCTATGATCGTGGTTTTTCAGGTTCTCGTATCCATCCATTGGCACATAAGACTGATACTGTCGAATCTTCACGCCACCTCTACATCACCCATGTAGAAGGAGCGAGCTTAGAAGAACGCAACCTCATCATCCAAGAATTGGCCAAAGCAGGAATTGCAAGTAATGTACACTACAAACCGCTTCCGCTCTTGACAGCCTATAAGAATCTTGGCTTTGATATGGCGAATTATCCTAAGGCCTATGCCTTCTTTGAAAATGAAATTACGCTTCCGCTTCACACTAAATTAAGCGATGAAGAAGTGGACTATATCATTGAGACTTTCAAAACAGTTTCTGAAAAAGTACTAGCTTCATCAAAAAAATGACAAACTACAGTCAAGTAATAGTGATTCTGTTTCTAAAAAGTCTAATTGAGTGTAAAACTGTTGTTTTCAATTGAAAGTCCTATAGTAAAATGAAATAAAAACAGGACAAATCAATCAGGATAGTCAAATTAATTTCTAGCAATATTTTAGAAGCAAAGGTGTACTCTTATAGTTTCAATATACTGTATGGTTTGAAATGAGATGTGAGCAATTTGGTGTAGCATTTAGAATTTTTATTAGGCATCATTTAGAAAATGTAGTGTCTTGTTCTAGTTTTCAATTCACCCTATTTTTTGAAAGACGCGAGTTTCCACGAATGAGGTTGTGGAAACTCGCGTCTTTCTTTTTTGTTTTCAGAATATTGTTCAAAGTTTTGAGACTATTTTTCATGTTCTAGTCATTCTTTTGAAATAATCTATAAAACACGTGTCTGCAATGATTTATATGTCCTATTCCAGTATTTTAGAAGAACTGCGTTTATTTTTATAGAGCTTGAATCTAGCTTTTATAGAAAATCTATTTAAGAAATATATTGTATTGTTTTGATTTCAATCCGCTATATGAACGATATTCATGTAAATATACCTGGCGAATGCTTGCATGACAAGATATTTGTTCTTGTATTTATAAATTAGTATTTTACGAGATGTCAACATGCTTTAAATACAGTGAATAGGATATTTTTATGTTCAAGCTAAGAAAGATAGTAATCACTTTTGAATGGAAGGTTAAAGAATTATTAGAAGTATGGTTAGATATATAAATGGTCACGCTTTCACAGTTTTGATATTTTATTGTGTTATTCCTTGACAATTTTGATTTAAAAATATATTATAAAGAAAATGACAGCGGTGTCATTTTCTGGCATGGAATTTATATGAATATTAAATTAGGACATAATGTTTTTAATTGGAGGCTAATATGAAATCTTTTCAACAAAATGAGGTTTTCTCTATTCGTAAGTCTAAGGTGGGAGTTTGCTCAGTTCTCTTAGCGGTTTTATTTATTGGAACACAAAGTGTTTTAGCTAATGAAGTAGTTGGTGAAACTTCTTCGTCTAAAGATAATATGCAAATGAACTCTTTGTTGAGTAGCACATCTACATCATTATCTGCGGAACCCCATTCTGATACTCTCAGTCTTGATAACAATTCAAGTTTAAGTACTGATAATAATGGAGGAGTGAGTATTAATCAAAATAAACCTGATATAACAAATGATACTATGATGGGTAACATCTCTGGGATGGAAGTGAATACTATTTTAAGTACTAATCTGAACGAAGACGTAGCTTTGAATGTTAAAGATTATGGAGCAATAGGTGACGGAGTTAATGATGATTGACAAGCAATTCAAGATGCAATAGATGCTGCAGCTCAAGGGCTAGGTGGAGGAAATGTATATTTTCCGGAAGGAACTTATTTAGTAAAAGAAATTGTTTTTTTAAAAAGTCATACACACTTAGAATTGAATGAGAAAGCTACCATTCTAAATGGTATAAATATTAAGAATCACCCTTCTATTGTTTTTATGACAGGTTTATTTACGGATGATGGTGCGCAAGTAGAATGGGGCCCAACAGAAGATATTAGTTATTCTGGTGGTACTATTGATATGAACGGTGCTTTGAATGAAGAAGGAACTAAAGCAAAAAATCTACCACTTATAAATTCTTCAGGTGCATTTGCTATTGGGAATTCAAATAACGTAACTATAAAAAATGTAACATTCAAGGATAGTTATCAAGGGCATGCTATTCAAATTGCAGGTTCGAAAAATGTATTAGTTGATAATTCTCGTTTTCTTGGGCAAGCCTTACCCAAAACGATGAAGGATGGGCAAATCATAAGTAAGGAGAGCATTCAGATTGAACCATTAACTAGAAAAGGTTTTCCTTATGCCTTGAATGATGATGGGAAAAAATCTGAAAATGTGACTATTCAAAATTCCTATTTTGGCAAAAGTGATAAATCTGGGGAATTAGTAACAGCAATTGGCACACACTATCAAACATTGTCGACACAGAACCCCTCTAATATTAAAATTTTAAATAATCATTTTGATAACATGATGTATGCAGGTGTACGTTTTACAGGATTCACTGATGTATTAATCAAAGGAAATCGCTTTGATAAGAAAGTTAAAGGAGAGAGTGTACATTATCGAGAAAGCGGAGCAGCTTTAGTAAATGCTTATAGCTATAAAAACACTAAAGACCTATTAGATTTAAATAAACAGGTGGTTATCGCCGAAAATATATTTAATATTGCCGATCCTAAAACAAAAGCGATACGAGTTGCAAAAGATAGTGCAGAATATTTAGGAAAAGTATCAGATATTACTGTAACAAAAAATGTAATTAATAATAATTCTAAGGAAACAGAACAACCAAATATTGAATTATTACGAGTTAGTGATAATTTAGTAGTGTCAGAGAATAGTATATTCGGTGGTAAAGAAGGAATTGTTATTGAGGATTCAAAGGGTAAAATAACCGTTTTAAATAACCAATTTTATAATTTATCCGGTAAGTATATATCATTCATCAAATCTAATGCAAATGGGAAAGAACCTGTTATACGTGATAGCGATGGTAATTTCAATATTGTAACGGAGAATGGGCTTTACAAAATTGTAACAAATAATTTAAGTGATAAAAACGAAAAAGAAAAAAACAAAGAGGAAAAACAATCTAATTCAAATAATGTAATTGATAGTAACCAGAAGAACGGAGAGTTTAACTCAAGTAAAGATAATAGACAAATGAATGACAAGAGCGACAATAAACAAGATAATAAGACAGAAGAAGTAAACTATAAAATAGTTGGAGATGGCAGAGAAACTGAAAATCATATTAATAAATCTAAAGAAATAGTAGATGTAAAACAAAAATTACCAAAGACTGGTTCGAACAAGATTATGGAACTATTCTTAACAGTGACAGGAATTGGTTTACTTTTGACACTAAAAGGGTTGAAGTATTATGGTAAAGATAAATAAAATTTGTTCGATACAAGGAAGTTCTGTAGAAAATGAGGATACTGTAGGTTCACAAAATCAGTATTTTTGGATTATCGATGGAGCTACAGATTTATATAATTCTAAAGAGGAGATAGGTTATTCAGTCTCAGAAGTTGTACATATTTTATCAGAAAGTTTGTCGGTTAATTGTAAAGAATCAAAAACTCTTAAACAAATATTTGAAACTGCTTTACTCGAGGTTAAAGATGAAATCGGTTTAAACTCATATGAATTAACAGAGTATTATCGCTTACCAACATTTGCTTTTATATTTGCTAAACTTTCAGAAAAAAAGTTGGAGTATATGATGCTAGGTGACTGCGTCATGTTAGTAAACGAAATGGAAATAACTGATCATAGAGTAGATAACTTATTTGAAAAAGGAAAAAATGAGATAAAAGATTCAATTGGTACAAATAGTGCTTTAAATAAAAAAATTATTTTACAAAAAATCAGAAAATTATCTAATCAACCGAGTGGGTACTGGATAGGTTCGTTGGATGAGAGATTTTTAGACCATGCTATTATTAATCAAATAGATGTTACTAGTGAACAAATTGTTTTAATGAGCGATGGCTTTTATGAATTCTATCAAAATAATCAAAATAAGACTTTTGAAGAGTTAATTAAGATGAGATTTAATTCTTCTGCTATTGATCCAATCTATGGAAAGAAGGATGATGCAAGTATTCTAGTTATTGATGTTTGATATATTGTTTAAAATATTAATTGTTACTATTGAACTTTGTTAAGAAGAGGTACCTAAATGTTAAGGTTATATTTAGAAAATGAAATTATAGAATTATCAAATAATTTAGAGACCATTTGGGTATCTGTGCTTGATAAATACGAGAAGTTATTTGAATATTTATCAAATGAAGAACGAATAGAATTGATTAAAGAAGATTTAATCATAAATGAGTCAGTTCTAAATGTTGATAAAAAAGGATATGAGTTAATTTGTTTACAACATCCTGTTTCATATGACTTAAGAAGAATTATTAGTGTAATAAAAATATCAACTGACATTGAACGTATTGGGGATAGAATTGTTGAAATTTTAAAAAATCTACAGATTATTCAAAATAATGAAATTTTGAAGAAAATTATTTCAGAAATAAAAATACTTCATGAAGTTATCGGACTGCATATGAATAGGGCTATATCTTGTTATAGAGAGGAACAATTTGGATGTTTAGATATGGTTGTTATACAAAAACAGAATGAGATAGAAGAGCTTAGTATAAATATTGAAAAGAAAATAATGAATTACATATTTGAAGATGATGGGAATGTTTCTGAAGTAATTGGTGCTTTGGATATTATTCATCACCTTGATAAAATTGCTCATACTACGCAATCAATTTATAAATGGATAATGTATAGAAAATATGGGAACATAAATTAGAAAGAAAAATATATGAAAACAATTATTGATAATTTTGTTGATAGAGTAATTGAATACGGAATGTATAATGAAATTGACAAAATATATGTGAAAAATAGGGTACTAGCGTTAATAGGTGAGGAGGGAACTGATCGCATTTCCGATGAAAATGACCTGAAACAAATAAAAGATTACTTAGTGGAAATCGCCTTAAAAAACGGTAAAATTAAAGATTTAATTGAGGAAAAGGAATGTTTAGGAGCAGAGTTAATGAATTTCATAGTTCCTTTACCTAGTCGATTAAATGATATTTTTTGGAGTTCATATGATATATCACCTCAAGAAGCAGTTGAAGAGTTTTATAAGTTAAGTAAAGATAGTGATTATATTAAAACTTCTGCTATTGCTAAGAATATTGAGTTTCGAGCATCAACTAAATACGGAGAGCTAGAGATTACGATAAATTTGTCAAAACCCGAAAAAGATCCAAAAACAATTGCTGCTGAAAAATTAGTAAAAGCCACTAATTATCCCAAATGTTTACTATGTATGGAAAATGAAGGATATCAGGGGCGAATAAATTATCCAGCACGTTCGAATCATAGAATTATTCGGATGAAACTTGGTGACGAAGTATGGGGATTCCAGTATTCTCCTTACTCATACTTTAATGAGCATGCGATATTTTTGAATAGTCAACATGTACCAATGGCTATTACCTCTAAAACATTTGAACAATTATTGGAGATTGTTGATATTTTGCCAGGATATTTTGCTGGTTCAAATTCTGATCTTCCTATCTCAGGAGGCTCCATTCTTAGTCATAACCACTACCAGGGAGGGAAACATATTTTCCCAATGGAAAAAGCAAAATTTGAGAGTGAATTTCGTTTTAAAGACTTTGAGGATGTTAATGCTGGTGTTGTAAAATGGCCAATGTCAGTAATTAGGTTACAAAGTGAAAATAAAAATCGCTTGTTAGATTTAGCTACTAAAATTCTAAATAAGTGGAGAGAATATTCAGATTTAGAAGTAGACATCATTGCTATGACTGAAGATGTTCCACACCATACGGTGACTCCTATTGCTCGTAAAGTGGACGGGAGATATGAATTAGATATTGTTCTAAGAGATAATCATACTACTGAACAATACCCAGATGGTGTTTTCCATCCTCATCAAGATGTACAACATATTAAAAAGGAAAATATCGGATTAATCGAAGTGATGGGACTTGCGATATTACCACCTCGTTTGAAACCAGAGTTAGAAGAAGTTGGAAAATATCTTTTAGGAGAGGAAAACGCAATTGCGGATTATCATTTAGAATGGGCCGACCAATTGAAAGAAAAATATCCTCGCATTAATAAAGAAGAGGTTAATAGCGTAGTTCAACACGAAGCAGGACAAGTGTTTGCGAGAGTTCTGGAAGATGCAGGAGTTTATAAGAATACACCGTCTGGGCATGAAGCGTTTATGAGATTTGTTAAGTCGGTTGGAATTAATTAGGAGGAAACCCAAATGGCAATATTGGTAACAGGCGGAGCTGGTTATATTGGTAGCCATACCGTAGTAGAATTACTAAATTTAGGAAAGGAAGTCATCATTGTCGACAACCTTTCGAACTCTAGCATCTTGGTGCTAGACCGTATTGAAGCAATTACAGGAATACGTCCCGTGTTTTACGAATTAGATGTTTGTGATAAACAAGCATTGAGAAAGGTATTTGAACAAGAATCGATTGATGCTGCAATTCATTTTGCAGGTTATAAAGCTGTCGGAGAATCCGTGCAAAAACCTGTGATGTACTACAAAAATAATATTATGAGTACATTGGCACTTGTTGAAGTGATGTCAGAATTTAATGTTAAAAAGATTGTCTTTTCTTCAAGTGCGACTGTATATGGAATTAACAATCAGTCACCTCTAATTGAGACTATGCAAACAAGTGCGACAAATCCTTATGGGTATACGAAAGTGATGCTTGAGCAAATTTTAAAAGATGTTCATGTGGCAGATTCAGAATGGAGTATTGCGTTGCTTCGTTATTTCAATCCAATTGGTGCTCATGAGTCTGGTTTGATTGGGGAAGATCCCTCAGGAATTCCTAACAACTTGATGCCCTATATTGCACAAGTAGCGGTAGGTAAGCTGTCAGAACTAAGTGTGTTCGGAAATGATTATGATACGCTTGACGGTACTGGTGTGCGCGATTATATCCATGTAGTAGATTTAGCAATAGGACATATAAAAGCTTTAGAAAAAGTATCTGAAAAAACAGATGTTTATATCTATAACCTAGGCTCGGGAGAAGGAACTAGTGTATTACAACTAGTAAATACATTTGAAAGTGTTAATAAGATCCCTATTCCTTATAAAATAGTTCCAAGACGTTCAGGAGACGTTGCAACTTGTTATGCAAATGCAGACAAAGCATATAAGGAATTAAATTGGAGGACAACAAAATCGATTGAAGACATGTGTAGAGATACATGGAATTGGCAATCAAAAAATCCCAATGGCTATAATTGATGATACTGTCTATATGAGTGCTGTATTTTGGAAAAATTACTTAACCTTTTAATGAAATGCATATTTAATGAAAGATAAATTTTTTTAAAAAAATTTTTGAAAGCGCTTGACAAAGTAAACGGTTTCGTTATATAATATAAGCATGGATGACACCGGTGTTAAATATAAAAAAGAGGGTCTTTATATGAAAAACCTAACAAAAATTAAGTTCAAAGAAAATGGAGAATTTAATCATTTTCCAGGAAATACTGTTGTAGCAAATCTTTATACTAAACAAGATTTGATGGAAGTTGTTGATATTATTCAATCACGTTATAGAGAATTACCATTTATCGATAAGTTTACTTTAACTCCAAGGAATTCTATTCACATGACTGTAATTGAATTGTTGTGCCATGAAAATCGTGAAACGGAGTTTTGGAGCAGTAATCTTCCTCTTGATACACCTTTACAGGAAATACATGATTACTTTGCTAAACAACTTGAAATTTTTCCATTGTTAAATGAAGAAATTCTTATGCGTGTAACGGAAATGGGAAAACAAAACATACTAGTTGAACCTGCAGATGAAGCTTCTGCTAAGAGATTAGAAGAAATTCGTACTTATGTCTCAGAAAAAGCAGGTGTTCGTTTCCCTAATCATGATAGATATCAATTCCATATTTCAATTGGGTATCTTCGGATTCCTCTAACCGAAGAGGAGGAAGAAGAGTTTACTAAAGTTAGAGCGGAATTAACTGAAATTTTATTAGAGAAGATTCCAACTATTACTGTAAACCGTATTGACTATACTGTATTTGAAGATATGAGACAATTTGTTCCATATCACGAAAAATTTAAATAAAATAATAAAAAAGGAGAACTTATCATGAAAAAAATGAAAGTTTGGTCTACTGTACTTGCAACGGGAGTTGCTCTTACTACACTTGCTGCTTGCTCTGGAGGTTCAAATTCTACGACTGCTTCTTCATCTGAAGAAAAAGCTGATAAAAGTCAAGAACTAGTAATCTATTCGAACTCAGTCTCAAATGGTCGTGGTGATTGGTTAACTGCTAAAGCAAAAGAAGCTGGTTTTAATATCAAAATGGTTGATATCCCTGGCGCTCAATTAGCAGACCGTGTTATTGCTGAGAAGAATAATGCAGTTGCAGATATGGTATTTGGAATTGGTGCTGTTGATTCAAATAAAATTAGAGATCAAAAATTACTAGTACAGTACAAGCCTAAATGGTTAGATAAAATTGATCAATCTTTATCAGATAAAGATAATTATTATAATCCTGTGATTGTTCAACCATTAGTTTTAATTGGAGCGCCTGATGTAAAAGAAATGCCTAAAGATTGGACTGAATTAGGTAGTAAGTATAAAGGTAAATATTCAATTTCTGGGCTCTCAGGTGGAACAGGACGGGCAATTCTAGCAAGTATCTTAGTTCGATACCTTGATGATAAAGGTGAATTAGGTGTTTCTGAAAAAGGTTGGGAAGCAGCAAAAGAATATCTGAAAAATGCATACACTCTTCAAAAGGGAGAAAGTTCAATTGTTAAGATGTTAGACAAAGAAGATCCAATACAATATGGAATGATGTGGGGTTCTGGTGCATTAGTTGGACAAAAAGAACAAAATGTTGTTTTCAAAGTTATGACTCCTGAGATTGGTGTACCATTTGTAACTGAACAAACTATGGTTTTAAGCACTAGTAAAAAACAAGCGTTAGCTAAAGAATTTATTGATTGGTTTGGTCAAACAGAAATTCAAGTAGAATATAGTAAGAACTTTGGATCTATTCCTGCAAATAAAGATGCGCTAACAGAGTTACCTGAAGATACGAAAAAATTTGTGGATCAAGTGAAACCACAAAATATTGACTGGGAAGCTGTTGGAAAGCATTTGGATGAATGGGTAGAAAAAGCTGAATTAGAATACGTACAATAAGAAATAAGAGTTAATTTTTATGTCCAAGTCTCTCTATTATTTCTAAATTTATGGAAGAAATAAAGAGAGGCTTTTGGTTTAGTAATAGAGGGAGTTAGTGAGATGATTAAATTTGATAATATTCAAATTAAATATGGTGATTTTGTTGCAATTGATAATCTGAATTTAGATATACATGAAGGGGAATTTTTTACATTTCTTGGGCCTTCAGGATGTGGTAAATCAACTACTTTGAGAGCATTGGTAGGTTTTCTAGATCCATCATCAGGAAGTATTGAAGTTAATGGAACAGATGTCACTCATTTGGAACCTGAAAAGCGTGGAATTGGTATTGTATTTCAATCTTATGCGCTATTTCCAACTATGACTGTTTTTGATAATATTGCATTTGGTTTAAAAGTTAAGAAGGTAGCTCCAGATGTTATTAAAGCTAAAGTATCAGCAGTAGCAGCAAAAATTAAGATCTCTGATCAACAGTTACAGCGTAATGTATCAGAATTATCTGGGGGTCAACAACAAAGGGTAGCATTGGCTCGTGCTCTGGTTCTTGAACCTAAAATTCTTTGTCTAGATGAACCATTGTCAAACCTTGACGCAAAATTACGTGTAGATTTGAGAAAAGAGTTGAAAAGACTTCAAAAAGAGTTAGGTATTACTACTTTATATGTTACTCATGATCAAGAGGAAGCCTTGACTTTATCTGATAGAATTGCAGTCTTTAACAATGGATTCATCGAACAGGTCGGTACACCAGTAGAAATTTATCATAATTCTCAAACTGAATTTGTATGTGATTTTATTGGAGATATTAATGTTTTGACCGATGAAACAGTCCACGAAGTATTACTGAAAAATGCAAGCGTTTTCTTAGAAGATAAAAAAGGATACATTCGATTAGAGAAAGTTCGATTCAATCGTGAAACTGAACAAGATTTCATTCTAAAAGGGACAATTATTGATGTTGAGTTTTCTGGAGTTACAATTCACTATACAATAAAAGTTTCTGAAAGTCAGATTCTTAATGTAACAAGTATTGATAGTCAGGCTGCTATTAGATCTGTCGGAGAAAGTGTGGAATTATTTATCACACCATCAGACGTTCTGCAATTTTAAGGAGGTGCAGTATGCGTCATAAATTAAATTTAAAAGATTGGCTTATTCGTTTAGGGTTAATCTGGTTCTTAGTAACATTTATTATTTATCCAAACTTTGATCTAGTAGTGAATGTATTTGTAAAAGGAGGAGAATTTTCCCTTGATGCTGTACATCGTGTTCTAAAATCTCAAAGGGCACTTCAGAGTATTATGAACAGTTTTAAGTTGGCATTTTCACTCATTATTACAGTTAATATCGTAGGTATTCTTTGTGTTCTATTTACAGAATACTTTGATATTAAAGGTGCTAAAATTTTAAAATTAGGTTATATGACCTCTTTAATTTATGGAGGAGTGGTTTTAGCGACTGGATATAAATTTGTCTATGGTCCTTATGGATTGATTACAAAATTTTTACAAAATATTATCCCTTCTTTAGACCCTAACTGGTTTATTGGGTATGGTGCAGTCTTATTCATTATGACATTTTCAGGAACTGCTAATCATACATTGTTTTTAACAAATACAATTCGAAGCGTTGACTATCACACTATTGAGGCTGCTCGAAATATGGGAGCAAAACCATTTACTGTTTTCCGAAAAGTAGTGTTACCAACCTTAATTCCAACTCTATTTGCACTTACTATCATGGTTTTTCTTAGTGGTTTATCTGCAGTAGCAGCACCCATGATTGTTGGTGGTAAAGAATTTCAAACTATAAATCCAATGATTATTACATTTGCAGGGATGGGGAATTCTCGTGATTTAGCTGCTCTACTTGCAATTATTTTAGGTATTGCAACTACAATTTTGCTTACTATCATGAACAAGATAGAAAAAGGTGGAAATTATATTTCTATCTCTAAGACTAAAGCGCCTCTTAAAAAACAAAAAATTGCGTCTAAGCCTTGGAATATCATTGCTCACATTGTAGCATATGGATTGTTCACAGTTTTCATGCTTCCACTAATTTTTATAGTATTATACTCATTTACAGATCCAGTTGCAATTCAAACAGGTAACTTAACATTATCAAACTTTACTTTAGAAAATTATCGCTTATTCTTTAGTAATAGTGCGGCATTCTCTCCATTCTTGGTCAGCTTTATTTATTCTATTATTGCTGCGACAACAGCAACAATTCTCGCAGTTGTATTTGCTCGTGTTGTCAGAAAACATAAATCTCGTTTTGATTTCTTATTTGAATATGGTGCTCTACTTCCTTGGTTACTACCAAGTACACTTTTAGCAGTAAGTTTATTATTTACTTTTAATCAGCCACAATTTCTTGTCTTGAATCAGATTTTGGTAGGTAGTTTGGTAATTCTACTTATTGCATATATAGTTGTAAAAATCCCATTTTCTTATAGAATGGTACGTGCTATTTTATTTAGTGTTGATGATGAGATGGAAGATGCAGCAAGAAGTATGGGTGCTTCACCTTTTTATACTATGATGAAGGTTATCATTCCATTTATTTTACCGGTTGTTCTCTCTGTTATTGCTTTAAACTTTAACTCTTTATTAACTGACTTCGACTTATCTGTATTTCTTTACCATCCATTAGCTCAACCACTGGGTATAACTATTCGTTCAGCAGGTGATGAAACAGCAACTTCAAATGCTCAAGCACTTGTATTCGTTTATACTATTGTATTAATGATAATTTCTGGTTCTGTTTTATACTTTACTCAGAGACCAGTTAGTAGAAAAAGGAAATAATAATGCAAGCAACAAGCTTAGGACTATCATATATCGAAATTGTATTAAGAATTGTACTTTCATTAGTTATTGGTGGTGTAATTGGTTTAGAGAGAGGAAGTAAATCTCAACCAGCAGGTATTCGTACACATAGTATTGTTTGTCTGGCTGCATGTTTAATTATGATGACTAATGAGTATGTATCTTATAAATTTGGTACAGGAGATCCTACACGCTTAGGTGCGCAGGTTATATCAGGTGTTGGTTTTCTTGGGGCTGGAACAATACTTATTACAGATAAAAAGAAAATAACTGGTTTAACAACTGCAGCCGGAATATGGGCTTCAGCTGGAATCGGTCTAGCTATTGGTGTTGGTTTTTATGAAGGAGCCATACTAGGAGCAATGTCTGTTTGGAGTGTTATAACTATGTTCCAACCTTTAAAAAAATATCTTCAAAGTCGTTCAAAGATAATCGAATTGTATATCGTTGTTAGATCTACAGAGGCATATAATCGGGTACTAGTATACTGTGCTGAGAATGGCATTAGAATGACTGATTCTAGAACTGCATTTGGAGATGTTAATTCAGAAAGAATTGAATATTTTGATGTTCCAGACAAAAAAATCGCGTCATTTATTACTCTGGAATTATCAGGTAGATTTGAGCACCTTAAACTAATGGAAGAAATTGCTAATATTGTTGGTGTGATTTATGTTGAGGAAATCAGCTAATCTAGGGATAAACAAAGGGACGGATTATTCTAGTCCTTTTGTTTTCTTTAAATAATAAGAAATATAAGGGCACATCTAAAAACTCAATTTCAATACTTTTAAACATTGATGTATCAACGTTTTCTGAGCAATAAAAATAGAAAATCGGTAGTTTTTAGAGGTGTCCATAATAATTTTTGAAGAAAAGGATCTAACTAATTTGAGAGTATATAAAGTGGATTTTGATGCAGGAAAAATAACTTATTTTGATGACTATAATCTCATACAGGTATACCACTTCCATTCATTTTATGATGTTTGTGAGATGGTGTTCGCTTGTCATTTACCATTTGAAGAAATGCTTAGAAATGTTATTGTTAAGGAGAAAGCTGTTCCCATATTAGAGTGTTATATTGAACAGATAATGAATACATTTCTAAATACAGAAGGATTTACTGAAAATGATTCCTTGGAATTTTCAGGTAGTGTATTTTCTTATACGGTGATTTGTAATGCAGTTTACAAAATAGTACAAAACAGTGAATTGAATTGTAAAATTTATGTTACTAGTACTGAAAGTTAATGTAGATTTAGTGAAGTATTTCCTCCAGATGTAAACTAGATTAAAAGATTAGAATGTAATTTTCTTGTTAAAATAATTTAAATATTGTATAGTTATAGTGAAGGTTTATGACAGGAGTATTTTAATGGAAAAAGGGAAAAAGGTAACGATATATGATATTGCACGTTTGTCTGGTTTTTCTCCAAAGACAGTTTCACGTGTAATAAATGGAGGGAATAGAGTAAAACCTGAGACTTATAATGCCATAAAAAAAGTCATCGATGAGTTATCCTATATTCCAAATGCCTATGCTCAGAATTTAACGAAGAAAGAAACCACGAATATTTTAATATCTGTGAAGAAGATTGATTCTTTTCCTTTAATCTGGTTTCAAACACTTTTAGATAAAGTTTTACAAACTTGTAGACAATTTGGAGTAAATGCTATTGTTGAATATTTTGGAGAGGAAGATTCGATTAGTAATTCAATTATTTCAAGTATTGGTAGCCTTGTAGATGGAGTGATTGTCTTTTATGAGGGGGAGAATGATATTCGAATCCAATATTTAAAGAAAAATAATATGCCTTTCATTGTCTTTGGAGAGTCTCAAACACCTGGAGTAGTTTACGTATCTAACAATAACTTTCAAGCTACTTATGATATGATGAAAGTAGTTTTGGAAAAGAATTTTAAAGATATGTGGTTACTTATGGGAGGTGAGTCTTATGTAAATAAGGATCGAGAGAGAGGAGTGAGAACTTTTTTAAAGGATAATAATTATTCTATGGATTTGAAGGTAGTTTATGGTTTAACTACAATAGAGTCAGTTTATTCCTTTGCTGTGAATGATTTGTCTTTTGGAAATTATCCAGATATTATATTTGTTTCAGGCGATGAAAAAGTTCAGGGACTAATTCGTGCGTGTTACGAAAAAGGAATAGCGATTCCGGATAATATATCCGTTGTTGGATTTGATAATATTCCAATTTCACAGTATTACACTCCTGCTTTATCTACAATTTCTCCTAATTATGTTAAATTAGCTCAAGAAATGATTGAAGGGGTATTAGCAATTATAAAGGGGGAAAGTGTCACATCTGTTGAAGTTTCTACTAAACTTGTTAGGAGACAGAGTTTCTAGTATTGTTTAATTCTTGAAAATCCTAATGGAAAAGATGGAGTGTTCTAAAGTAAGTTCTGTTTAGCATCTATTCAGTTTCTATTGAGTTGGATCCAATTTCTAACAAGTGGGACATTTTCACGTTCGATTTACTAAAGACATTATCACATTCGAATCACACATCTTTCAAAAAAATCGTAAAAAAGTCTTGACAAAGAAAAAACAAAGTATTAAAATAAGTTCAACAAATCAGAAAAGTAACTATTTTTAATCTTCAGGGAGCCTGTGGTGATTGTGAATAGGTGGTTGGGAGTAGTGAAAGTGGGCTGATTTTAAAAATGAATTTGAAACAATGAAAATTCGGTGCGCACACCTTACAGTGCAACTTGTTGTTAGACAAGGCAGAGATGTAAAGGGGAATACTCCCTTTATAATTGAGGTGGCACCGCGTTACCAACGCCCTCACATGGAATTTAATTCTGTGTGTGGGCTTTTTTCTATCCGTCGTTTTGTTTATCTTTTATTAGGGCGTTAAGTCGCTTTGATGAACTTGAGTTCTATCTACAGCTCCTTGCCTACTACTAAAAGCAAACAAAAAGTCGAATAAATACAGAAAGAGGAAAATTTTATGACAACTAAAGGTTATTTTGGACAATTTGGTGGTAGTTTTGTACCGGAGCCGATTCAGGCTTTGTTGGATGAGTTGGAAGTGACATTTGAAAAGTACAAGGATGATCCAGAATTTTTGGCAGAATTTCGCCATTACTTGAAGGACTATTCAGGTCGCGAAACACCGCTCTATTTTGCAGAAAGTTTGACAGAGCACCTAGGTGGTGCTAAGATTTATCTCAAGCGCGAAGACCTTAACCACCTTGGTTCTCACAAGCTTAACAATGTTTTAGGACAAATTCTTCTTGCCAAACGTATGGGCAAAAAACGAGTGATCGCGGAAACAGGAGCTGGTCAGCACGGTGTTGCGACAGCAGCGGCTGCAGCCAAGTTTGGTATGGCCTGTGACGTCTACATGGGGGCAGAAGATGTGGAACGTCAACGTCTCAATGTTTTCCGTATGGAGATGATGGGAGCAACTGTTCATGCAGTTGAAACGGGAACACGAACTCTTAAGGAGGCGGTTGATGCAGCCTTTGGAGCATGGATGAATGACCTTGAAGCCTTTTATGTTCTGGGATCTGCTGTGGGACCTCACCCATATCCAACCATTGTTCATGAGTTCCAAAAAGTCATCAGTGAAGAATCTCGCCGTCAAATCTTAGAAAAAGAAGGACGCTTACCAGACTATGTCATTGCTTGTGTAGGTGGTGGTTCTAATGCTATTGGTGCATTTTCTCAGTATGTGGCTGATGAAGAAGTTAAATTGGTTGGGGTCGAAGCTGCTGGTCACGGACTTGACACAGACAAGCACGCAGCTACTATGACAAAAGGTAGTATCGGAATTGTCGACGGCATGAAGACTTATGCAGTCTTTAAGGAAGATGGAGAGTTGGCTCCAGTTTACTCTATCTCAGCTGGATTGGACTATCCAGGGGTTGGCCCAGAACACGCCTACTTCAAAGATTCAGGTCGCGTGGAATATGTGGCTGCGACGGATGAAGAAGCTGTTCAGGCTCTCCTCCTTCTCAGCAAGACTGAAGGAATTATCCCAGCGATTGAAAGTTCGCACGCTATCGCAGAAGCAGTTAAACGTGCACCGAAACTAAGTAAAGACGACATTATCATCATCAATGTCTCTGGTCGTGGAGACAAGGACGTAGCTGCGATTGCAGACTACCTAGAAGCTAAAAAATAATAGATGGAAAAATTACAGTCTTTTCTCTCACAGAGAGCTTGTGGTTGCTGGAAACAAGCAGAGAAAGCTGTAAGGTTGGGTCCATCTGAAACGAGAGAAGAAAACATAATTCTCAAGGGAGTGCCCTTTATCGCACAGCCTGTTACAGGAGGTTTCTGAGACAGGAATGAGAGATAGGAGAAATCCTATAATTGAGGTGGCACCGCGAATTTCGTCCTCACGCAAGTTATTTTGTGTGGGGATTTTTCATACAGTCACCACGGACTAGAAGTAGAACTGAAAGGGAAATTACAATGGAACGAATCATTCATGGAGATGTCTTATCACCAATCTTGGCTTATATGCGCCTAAAGGGGCAACACAAGGTTATTTTAGAGAGTATTCCGAGAGACAAGGAAACAGCTCGTTTTTCTATCTTAGCCTATAATCCAGTCTTTGAGATTAAGTTTGAAAGTGGGGTCCTTTATCAAAATGGGAAAGTGATTGATCAGGATCCCTTGGATTTCCTTTATCAAGTGACTCATAAGAGCCAGCATCATTCAGAGCTACCTTTTGGTGGTGGGGCAATTGGTTTTGTTGGTTACGATATGATTTCGCTTTATGAAGAAATTGGTCAAATTCCTGAAGATACTATTGGAACGCCAGACATGCATTTCTTCGTCTATGAGAGTTACATGGTCTTTGACCACAAGAAGGAAAAAATCCATGTCATCGAGGATGCTCTTTATAGTGAGCGTAGCCAAGAAGACTTGGAAGAAGCCTTGAACCAAGTGCTTGAGGAATTACGCATTCCTGCTCCAAATGAATTTGAAGACTTGGATCTATCTCCACTGGACTTCAAACCGCATATCGCTCCTCAGAAGTTTGAGGAAATGGTGGAAACAGCTCGTGACTTGATTCGTAACGGGGATATGTTCCAATGTGTACTCAGCCAGCGCTTCTCAGCAGAAGTTACTGGAAATCCATTTGACTTCTACAGAAATCTCCGCGTGACCAATCCATCCAATTACCTCTATTTCTATGACTTTGGGGATTATCAAATCATCGGCGCCAGTCCAGAAAGTTTAGTTTCAGTTAAAAATGGCATCGTGACAACCAATCCGATTGCCGGGACACGACCAAGAGGCGCTACGGATGAAGAAGACAAGGATTTGGCGACAGACCTGCTTTCGGATGAGAAGGAAACAGCAGAGCATCGAATGTTAGTAGACTTGGGTCGTAATGATATTGGTCGCATCTCTGAAACGGCCAGTGTCCAAGTCACTAAGTATATGGAAGTGGAGCTCTTCCGCTATGTCATGCATTTGACCAGTGTGGTCAAGGGGCGTTTGCTTCCAGAACTCACTGCCATGGATGCCTTGAAATCAACACTTCCAGCTGGAACAGTTTCAGGAGCACCAAAGATTCGAGCGATGAGACGCATCTATGAACTGGAAACAGAAAAACGGGGTGTATACGCAGGAGCAATTGGCTACTTGTCTGCGACGGGTGATATGGATTTCGCCATTGCCATCCGAACCATGATTCTAAAAAATCAAACAGCCTATGTGCAGGCTGGGGCAGGGATTGTCTACGACTCCATCGCCCAAAACGAATACCAAGAAACCATTAACAAAGCAAAATCTATGACTAGAATTGGAGAACTAAGACCATGATTTTATTGATTGACAACTATGATTCTTTTACCTATAACTTGGCCCAATACATTGGGAATTTTGCAGAAGTTCAGGTTTTGAGAAATGATGATCCCAATCTGTATGAAGAAGCTGAAAAAGCAGATGGTCTGGTCTTTTCTCCTGGTCCTGGTTGGCCAGTTGATGCTGGAAAGATGGAAGACATGATTCGTGATTTTGCTGGCAAGAAGCCGATTCTTGGGATTTGTTTGGGCCACCAAGCCATTGCAGAAGTCTTTGGTGGTAAGTTAGGTTTGGCTCCAAAAGTCATGCATGGGAAACAAAGCAATATCAGCTTTGAAGCGCCATCCGTTTTGTATCAAGGCATCGAGGATGGCCGTGCGGTCATGCGTTATCACAGTATTTTAATTGAAGAAATGCCAGAAGAGTTTGAAGTGACAGCTCGTTCGACTGATGATCAGGCCATTATGGGGATTCAACATAAAAACCTACCGATTTATGGTTTCCAGTATCATCCAGAGAGCATTGGAACGCCAGATGGCTTGTCTTCTATTCGGAATTTTATCGAGAATGTTGTAAAGTGAGGAAACTAGGATGAAAGAGATTATTGAAAAACTAGCAAAATTTGAAAATTTATCAGGTGTGGAAATGACGGATGTCATTGAGCGTATCGTAACTGGGCGTGTAACGGAGGCGCAGATTGCTTCTCTCCTCTTAGCTCTTAAGATGAAGGGGGAAACACCTGAAGAACGCACAGCCATTGCCCAAGTCATGAGAGGGCATGCCCAACATATTCCAACTGAGATTCATGACGCCATGGACAACTGTGGTACAGGTGGGGACAAGTCTTTCAGCTTTAACATCTCCACAACTGCAGCCTTTGTCTTGGCTGGTGGTGGTGTTCACATGGCCAAGCACGGTAACCGCTCGATTTCTTCTAAATCTGGTTCTGCAGACGTTCTCGAAGCCTTGGGCATTAATCTAGACCTCAAACCAGCTGAACTAGGTAAGGTCTTTGATAAAACTGGCATCGTCTTTCTCTTTGCTAAAAATATGCATCCAGCTATGAAATACATCATGCCAGCTCGTTTGGAATTGGGAATCCCAACGATTATGAACTTGACTGGTCCACTGATTCATCCAATGGCTTTGGAAACACAGCTTCTTGGAATTAGTCGTCCAGAATTGCTAGAAAGTACAGCTCAGGTTTTGAAAAATATGGGTCGTAAACGTGCTATCGTGGTTGCTGGGCCAGAGGGATTGGATGAAGCTGGTTTGAATGGAACAACCAAGATTGCACTTCTTGAAAATGGCGAAATCAGCTTGTCAAGCTTTACTCCAGAGGATTTGGGAATGGAATGCTACGCTATCGAAGACATTCGTGGAGGCAATGCTCAGGAAAATGCAGAAATTTTGCTCAGCGTTCTTAAGAACGAACCAAGTCCATTCTTGGAAACGACAGTCTTGAATGCTGGTCTTGGTTTCTATGCTAATGGTAAGGTAGCTAGTATCAAGGAAGGAGTTGCCTTAGCCCGTCAAGTCATTGCTAGTGGCAAGGCCCTTGAAAAACTCAGACTGTTACAGGAGTACCAAAAATGAGTCAGGAATTTTTAGCACGAATCTTGGAGCAGAAGGCGCGTGAGGTTGAGCAGATGGAGCTGGAGCAAATCCAGCCCTTGCGCCAGACCTATCGCTTGGCAGAATTTTTGAAAAATCATCAGGATCGCTTGCAGGTAATCGCTGAAGTCAAGAAGGCTAGCCCTAGTCTGGGAGATATCAACCTCGATTTAGATATTGTGCAACAGGCCCAGACTTATGAAGCGAATGGCGCAGTAATGATTTCGGTTTTGACAGATGAAGTTTTCTTTAAAGGTCATTTGGATTATCTACGGGAGATTTCCAGTCAGGTACAGATTCCAACGCTGAACAAGGACTTTATCATCGATGAAAAGCAAATCATCCGCGCTCGCAATGCCGGTGCGACAGTCATCTTGCTCATTGTGGCTGCCTTGTCAGAAGAACGCCTCAAGGAACTTTATGACTATGCGACAGAGCTTGGTCTGGAAGTCTTGGTGGAGACTCACAATCTAACTGAACTAGAAGTGGCTCACAGACTTGGTGCTCAGATTATTGGGGTTAATAACCGCAATTTGACCACCTTTGAAGTTGACTTGCAGACCAGTGTAGATTTGGCTAAACATTTCAAAGATGATTGCTTGTACATTTCTGAATCTGCTATTTTCACAGGGCAGGATGCGGAACGAGTAGCACCATACTTTAATGGAATTTTAGTTGGGACAGCTCTTATGCAGGCAGAAGATGTGGCCCAGAGAATCAAGGAGTTGCAGATTGACAAAGGTTAAGATTTGTGGACTATCGACCAAAGAAGCGGTGGAAACAGCTGTATCAGCAGGAGCCGACTACATCGGTTTTGTCTTTGCACCTAGTAAAAGACAGGTGACCTTGGATCAGGCTGCTGAGTTGGCAAAGCTTATTCCTGCAGATGTCAAAAAGGTTGGTGTATTTGTTTCACCAAGTCGGGCAGAACTGCTAGAAGCGATTGACAAAGTTGGCTTGGACTTAGTTCAAGTTCACGGCCAGGTGGCAGATGATTTGTTTGAAAATTTGCCTTGTGCCAGCATTCAGGCGGTACAGGTGGATGGAGAGGGTCATGTGCCCAATTCTCAGGCAGACTATCTCCTCTTTGATGCCCCTGTGGCTGGGAGTGGCCAGACCTTTGACTGGGGCCAACTGGATACGACAAAACTAGCTCAGCCATTTTTCATCGCAGGTGGGCTTGACGAAGACAATGTAGCAAAAGCAATTCAACAATTTACTCCCTATGCAGTAGATGTATCGAGCGGAGTGGAGACAGATGGACAAAAAGATCATGAAAAGATTAGAAGATTTATAGAGAGGGTAAAGAATGGCATATCAAGAACCAAATAAAGATGGATTTTACGGAAAATTCGGCGGACGTTTCGTCCCAGAAACATTGATGACAGCAGTTTTGGAGTTGGAGAAAGCCTACCGGGAAAGTCAGGCAGACCCAAGTTTCCAAGAGGAATTAAACCAGCTCTTACGTCAGTACGTAGGACGTGAAACTCCCCTTTACTACGCAAAAAACTTGACCCAGCATATCGGCGGAGCCAAGATTTATCTTAAACGTGAAGACCTCAACCATACAGGAGCCCACAAGATTAACAATGCCTTAGGACAAGTTTTGCTTGCCAAACGCATGGGCAAAAAGAAAATTATCGCTGAAACAGGTGCTGGTCAGCACGGTGTAGCAACTGCAACAGCTGCGGCCCTCTTTAACATGGAATGTACTATTTACATGGGTGAGGAAGATGTCAAACGCCAAGCCCTCAATGTCTTCCGTATGGAGCTTTTGGGAGCTAAGGTTGAGGCAGTGACAGACGGTTCGCGCGTGCTCAAGGATGCGGTCAATGCAGCCCTTCGTTCATGGGTAGCTAATATCGATGATACCCACTATATCCTTGGTTCTGCCTTGGGTCCTCATCCATTCCCAGAAATTGTTCGTGACTTCCAAAGCGTTATTGGTCGAGAAGCTAAACAACAGTACCGTGACTTGACAGGACAAGATCTGCCAGATGCTTTAGTAGCCTGTGTTGGCGGTGGTTCTAATGCTATCGGGCTCTTCCATCCATTTGTAGAAGATGAGTCTGTAGCTATGTATGGGGCTGAAGCAGCAGGACTTGGTGTGGATACAGAGCACCACGCAGCTACCTTGACCAAGGGTCGTCCGGGTGTTCTTCACGGTTCTCTCATGGATGTGCTCCAAGATGCCCATGGTCAAATTCTTGAAGCCTTCTCTATCTCAGCAGGTTTGGACTATCCTGGTATCGGTCCAGAACATTCTCACTACCACGATATTAAACGTGCCAGCTATGTTCCTGTGACAGACGAAGAAGCCTTGGAAGGATTCCAACTCTTGTCTCGTGTGGAAGGGATTATTCCGGCCTTGGAATCTAGCCACGCTATCGCTTTTGCGGTGAAATTGGCCAAAGAACTTGGCCCAGACAAGTCCATGATTGTCTGTCTATCAGGTCGTGGGGACAAGGATGTGGTTCAAGTCAAAGACCGCTTGGAAGCAGATGCAGCAAAGAAGGGAGAAGCTCATGCCTAAGACACTAACAGAAAAATTGAATGCTATAAAAGCAGCTGGAAAAGGAATTTTCGTGCCCTATATCATGGCTGGAGACCATGAGAAAGGTTTGGATGGTTTAGCTGAAACAATCCACTTTTTAGAAGATTTGGGTGTCTCTGCAATTGAAGTGGGCATTCCCTTTTCAGACCCTGTTGCAGATGGACCTGTGATCGAAGAAGCAGGCTTGCGTAGTCTAGCTCACGAAACTTCTACCCAGGCTTTGGTTAAAACCTTGAAAACCATTCAAACAGAAGTTCCACTTGTCATTATGACCTACTTTAATCCCCTCTTTCAGTACGGTGTTGAGAACTTTGTCAAAGATTTGGCTGATACAGGGGTTAAGGGTTTGATTATTCCAGACCTTCCTCATGAGCATGCCAACTTTGTAGAACCATTTTTGGCAGATACAGACATGGCCTTGATACCCCTAGTTAGTTTGACAACAGGACTTGAGCGCCAGAAAGAGTTGATTGATGGGGCAGAAGGATTCGTCTATGCGGTTGCCATCAATGGGGTGACAGGGAAATCCGGCAATTACCGTGCAGACTTGGACAAGCACTTGGCGCAATTGCATCAAGTGGCTGACATCCCAGTCTTGACAGGTTTTGGTGTGTCTAGTCAAGCCGATGTAGAACGCTTCAATGCGGTGTCAGATGGCGTGATTGTCGGTTCGAAAATCGTAAAAGCTCTCCACCAAGGAGAGCCAATTGAGGACTTTATCAAACAAGCAGTAGCTTACCAAAAATAATCACACAAGTAGCGAGTAAGAGGAAAGGCACAAAAGGAAGTCTTTCCTTTTTCTTTTGCAGGAGAAAGGCTAGGATGCCCGTCGCCGAAGCAAACTGAATCAAGATCAGTAATTCTGTTGCGCTAAAGACGATAGCACAAGAAGCTAAAAAGAGAAAATCCCCTGCGCCCATGCGGATATCGATAAAATGAGCCACAATTCCAAGTACAAGGAAGAAGACCATGACTAGATTCCAGCCAGAGCAGGCCATTAGGATTATATGAAAAGTCATCCAGACCAGTAAGGGATATTCCTGATGGCGAAAGTCGTAGATGCCCAAGGTCAAACCAGCAGTGATTAGGATGACTTGACCCAAGGAAAGAAAGCTCCAAGACCAGGACAGAAATAGGAGCCCTAAGCCTAGTTCAAAAAGGGCATACCAGACAGGATAAGTAGCCTTGCAGTAGCGACAGCGAAAGCGATTAAAAACCTGCGAGAGAATCGGAATCAAATCTAAGGGCCGCAAGCGAGTCTGACAGGAATCACAATGACTAGCTGGAAAGATAATAGATTGCTCTGGAAAGCGGTCAATGACCAAACCAAGAAAGGAAGCGAGAATGCTCCCAACAAGAAAAAAATAAAAATCAATCATACTTATCTATTCGTAAAAAATGGGAGAAGTAGTATAATGGAGAAACATAGATAAGATGGTGAGGCAAAGATGATAATTCGTTTTGAAGAAAAGGTGAGTACAGAAAACGCTCAGCTCGTATGCAAATGGTCCAACTCTCTTGGCAAATCCTTTCAAGAACAATGGATGGGAACAATGATTCCTTTTCCCTTGACAATTCAAGTTTTGCAAGAGTTGGAAGGAATCTTTTCAATCTTTGATGGACAAGAGTTTGTGGGACTTATCCAGAAAATCAGGCTAGAAGGCAGGAATCTTCATATTGGAAGATTTTTTATCAATCCCGAGAAACAGGGGCAGGGCTTAGGTAGCCAGGTTTTCAGGAAATTTGTTAGTTTGGCCTTTGAAAATGGAGACATAGACAGTATTTCTCTAAATGTCTTCGAAGCAAATCAAGCAGCCCAGCACCTTTATCAAAAAGAAGGATTTGAAATCGTTCAAATGGTTGAAACACCTGTACGAAAATACATCATGAAAAAGGGGAGATAGGAGTTTAATTACAAATATAAAGAAAGCGAACAAAACAGAATTCTGATTTTCAGAAAACAGGTTTGTTCGCTTTTTATGATATACTCCCTCTTTTTAGCCTATTTATTAAATGTAATAGAAAATTAGGAATGTAGAATTGTATGATACAAACAAAGTGCAATAGCTGAGTGTGCAGCTGTAAAATCATTATAAGGTTCAATAATAACTTCAGGTAGGCGATTATAGAGCAATTTGGGTTTGTAGTTCATTTCACTATATAGTTTTTGGATGATGTGCTGATTTGTTAGTAAAGGACTATGTAGGTAGATTTTTTGAGAGTCAATCATCATACTGATATTTAAAATGGTTTGACTAAGATAGAGTAAGGCTTGATGGATAAGTGTGATTATTCCAGTGTCACCTAATTGATAAGCGGTTAAAATAACTTGGATATCAATATCATCGGCATTTTTGACTAAGCTAGGAAGTAAAGAATAGGTAGATTGATGATATAGAATTTTTGATTTTTTGATTAACCAAGATTCTCCAGCAAAAGTTTGTAAGCATCCCTTGCGCCCGCAACTACATTCTTCTCCCTCAGATGAAACAACTGTATGCCCTATTTCTCCAATCATTAGATTTCCTTTCCCATAAATGTTCCCGTCGTAGATATAAGAACAGTGCATACCTCTAGCAAAATGAAAATAAGCAAAATTAGGGTCATTCTGTTGGCGGCTAAATAGGCGTTTACCTATAGCCATACAGTTAACATTGTTAGAGAAAAACAAAGGCTTATCAAAGTGAGATTGAATCATTTCTAAGTCGATATGTTGCCATAAAGGATTGTTTGTTGTTATTTTATAATCATCTAAATAGCGACCAGGTAGCGCAATTCCAATTGCTTCTATTGCATAATCAGAGCAGTTATTTAAGAATTGCTTTAGTGTCTGGCTAATGAGTTGATTCCCCTTTTCTTGGATTAACTGTTTAGTAACAATTTCTTTCTCTTCTTTTAAGATGTTTCCTAGATTATCTCCTAAAGAAAAAGTAAAGTGTTTTTCAGATAGTTCACAACCAATGTAGTAAAATCGTTTAGCTTGAATATCTAGCAGGATTTTTTTTCTTCCTACACTTGTATCGTGTTCGTCTTCACCAAGTTCTAAGAGAATGTTTTCTTTAATCAACTCATTTGTGATACTGCTGGTTGTTGCAGGTGTTATTCCTGTTTTTGTAGCAATTTCAATTCGTGAAATGGGGCCTAATGTATAAATTGTCTCCAGTATTTTAGCTCTTAGTTGTAATTGTTTCTTAGATAAGGTCATATTAGTTGTCTTTCTAGTTGTCAGATTTTTAAAATCTTATGATTTTTTGTTATGGAAAAATGTAGATGTTAATCTTTTTAAGCTTTTTAAGCTTTTCATTACCTACAAGTCTCTTTTTATTATATATTGATAATAAAAAATAATCAAATGTTTACACAAATCCTTGACAAGGCTTTCTTATAGTTGTAAAATATAAATAACAAAAGATAATCAAATAACAACTTGACGTCAAAAAATAAAGCTAATTGATAACTTTTGATAATAAAATATATTTAAGAGGAAGTGCAACGGAAAATAATGGAAAGTAATTCACAAGATAGAAAATAGAGTAGTATGTGATGATAGGGGTTCTTGCTAACAATGATATAGAGCCTAGTTGTTACGAAAATATTTCAATCAGTTGGAGGATTGAGAATGAAACGTTTAATTAGTGCAAATCCATCTGAGATATTAGAGATGAATGCTGAAGAATTAAAACAAAGTATTTTAGCAAGTGAAGGTAGAGTTGTTCTATCTGAAAATGTAGCCACTCGTGAGACATTTGTTGGAGATATCACTAATTCTGAAATTGCTAGAGCTTTTGGAGCTGACATGATTTTATTGAATTGTGTTGATGTTTTTGAGCCTAAAATTTATGCTTTGGATAGTTCAGGTGATGATGTTATTCATCGCTTACACCAGCTCGTTGCTTGCCCAATTGGTGTAAATTTGGAACCGATTGACCCATCTGCAAAGATGCTAGAGGAAACACAGGAAATTGTTGCAGGTCGTGTTGCAAACAGAGATACCTTTAAGAGGATTGAAGAACTTGGGTTTGATTTTGTTTGTCTGACTGGAAATCCAGGTACAGGAGTTAGCAATCAAGAGATTATCAAAGCAGTTCAATCTGCTAAAGAGAATTTCTCAGGTTTGATTATAGCTGGTAAAATGCACGGCGCTGGTGTAAAGGAACCTGTCGCGGATATTTCCGTTGCGGAGCAGTTGCTTGAAGCAGGTGCAGATGTGATTTTGGTTCCAGCTGTTGGGACAGTTCCTTCTTTTAACGATGAAGAATTACGCGCAGTGGTAGATTTAGTTCACAGTAAAGGTGGGCTAGTACTGAGTGCTATTGGGACTAGCCAAGAAACATCTGATACGGAGACAATTAGGGAAATAGCGCTGAGAAATAAAATTTGTGGAGTTGATATTCAACATATAGGTGACGCAGGATATGGGGGACTGGCAACAGTCGAGAATATTTATGCATTGAGCAAGGCAATTAGAGGAGTGAGACATACAGTATCTCGCTTGGCTAGGTCAGTAAATAGGTGATAAAGGAGTAAGCTATGGCTAAAGTAACAATTATGTTAGCATGTGCAGCAGGTATGAGTACAAGTCTGCTAGTGACAAAGATGCAAAAGGCAGCAGAAGATAAGGGGTTGGATGCAGAAATTTTTGCAGTTCCAGCTCCTGAAGCAGAAGAAATTGTAGCAACAAAGGAAGTAAATGTGTTGCTTTTAGGCCCTCAAGTTCGCTATTTACTAGGGGACTTTCAAGAAAAACTAAAAGATAGACAGATTCCTGTGGCGGTTATTCCGATGACAGATTACGGAATGATGAATGGTTCTAAAGTCTTAGATTTAGCTGAAAGTTTATTAGACTAAGATTGAGGAGAATGCTATGAATGAAAGTAATTTAGAATCTGTAATGGGGCTAATTATGTATGGTGGGGAAGCCAAAAGTAATGCTATGGAGGCTATTCAGGCAGCAAAAAAAGCTGATTTCTCAAAAGCCAATCAAAGATTAGCTGATGCGAATGCTGCCTTATTACAGGCGCATAAAGCTCAAACAGAAATGTTGACAAGAGAGGCACAGGGGGAAGAAACTTCAATTAGCCTCTTGATGGTACACGCGCAAGATCATTTAATGACGAGTCTGACCTTTGTTGACTTAGCAAAAGAAGTGGTAGAAGTGTACAAACGATTTGAAAAAAATTAGGAGTTTGGTATGAATACAATGTTGGATAAAATGCAAGAAAAACTTTCTCCAATTGCAATGAAAGTTGGGAATCAGAAGTTTTTAGTTGCTTTACGTGATTCATTTGTGGGGACTATGCCTGTTATTATGACAGGTTCCATTGCTTTGTTATTAAATGCTTTTCTAGTGGATTTACCACAACAATTTCACTTAGAAAGTATTACGAAAACCTTTCAGTGGCTTGTTGACATCAATAATTTGGTATTCAAGGGAAGTATACCAATTGTTTCATTGTTGTTCATCTATTGCTTGGGAGTGAATATCGCTAAGATTTACAAGGTTGATACAGTTTCTGCTGGTTTGGTATCACTTGCCTCGTTTGTCATTTCGATTGGAAGTACAGTTACAAAGAGTTTCCCTTTGGCAAATGTAGGAGATGTGAAATTAGATCAAATCCTACAAGGAATTGATAATCTAGCATTTGATGGTAAAAATCTGATGGTAACTATTGGGAATGTGATTCCAGGAAACCATATCAATGCTAGAGGCTACTTTACAGCCATGATGATTGGATTTTTAGCCTCTATTATTTTCTGTAAAGTAATGAAAAAGAACTGGGTAATCAAGTTACCAGATTCAGTTCCCCCTGCGATTGCTAAGCCGTTCACTTCTATCATTCCAGGATTTATGGCGATGTATATAGTAGCCATCTTGACTTATGTTTTCCATTTACTTAGCAATGACTTATTGATTGATTGGGTTTACAAGGTGTTACAAACGCCATTACTAGGTTTGTCTCAAAGTTTCTTTGCAGTTATTCTGATGATCTTTTTGAATAAGTTATTCTGGTTTTTTGGTCTCCATGGAGGAAATGTATTGGCTCCCATCATGGAAGGGCTATTTGGAGTTGCTATGTTAGCGAACTTGGATGCTTTCCAAAAAGGTGAACCGATTCCTTATATATGGACAAGTGGATCTTTTGGGGCGTTTGTCTGGTTTGGAGGATTAGGATTAGTACTTGCTATTTTAATTTTTTCAAGAAACAGTCATTATCGAAAAGTTGCCAAACTTGGTCTAGCACCAGTTCTGTTTAATATTGGTGAGCCGGTCAATTATGGTTTACCAGTTGTCTTGAATCCTTTGCTATTTATACCATTTGTACTTAGCCCAGTTTTCATGGCAACGGTAGCTTACTGGGCAACAAGCTGGGGTCTTGTTTCACCTGTTACGCAAAATGTTACTTGGGTAATGCCACCAATTTTATATGGTTTCTTCTCTACAGCATTTGATTGGCGTTCCATCATCTTATCAGTTGTTTGTTTGATTATTAGTGTCTTGACTTATTTCCCATTTGTGAAAATGGCAGATAAAACTGAATTGAGTTAATGGTCTTACTTGCGTTTTTTGTGATAAAATAGAAATAGATTACGTGTAAGATGAGTTAGGTGTAGGATTTCTTATCTCCACTAAAATTGTTATTAGACAAAGGTTTATAGTCTGTTGAAGTTAGAATAGTACACTGTAACTTCTAAAACAGTGCTAGAAAATGATTTGAATTTCCTAATAGATTTAGTCATATTTTAGTTCATTTTTCTATAGAACATAACAAGAATGTTATTGCTTTATATAGAGAGATTGATATAGAAAGGGGTGCAGTAAAGGTAGATATCTTCTTGTGCCTCTTTTGCCATATTAGAAAGGAGATTTTATGGTTCAGACAAAACAGCCAAATATTGTTTTGATTGTTGTAGATCAAATGAGAGCAGATGCCTTATCCTTGAATAGTAAGGATAAGCTAGTTAGCACTCCAACATTAGATATGATGGCTAGTGTGGGTTATAATTTTGAAAATGCCTATTCTCCAGTTCCTTCTTGCGTTCCTGCTAGGGCGGCTTTATTGACTGGTTTAGATCAAGATAAAAGTGGACGTGTTGGTTATCAAGATGAGGTGCCTTGGAATTTTACTAATACCCTGCCAAAGGTCTTTAAAGATATGGGGTATCAAACAGAGTGTATTGGTAAGATGCATGTTTTTCCTTCCAGAAAGAGACTTGGGTTTGATCATGTCTTACTTCACGATGGGTATCTACATGTTGATAGAAAGTATGACAAGGCTTATGGAAGTCAATTTGATTATGCTAGTGACTATCTAGCCTTTTTAAAGGGTAAAGTTGGTTATGATGTTGATTTGATTGATGACGGAATGGATTGTAATTCTTGGGAAGCTAGACCTTGGGATAAAGATGAGAAGCTACATCCAACAAACTGGGTTGTGAGTGAGTCCATTTCATTTTTACAAAGAAGAGATCCAACGGTTCCTTTTTTTCTCAAAATGTCTTTTGAAAAACCACATGCTCCATTAAATCCCCCAAAATACTATTTTGATATGTATATGGAACGCTTGCCTCAATTTCTCGATTTGCATATCGGGAATTGGGAAGTATTAGAAAAGCAAATTCCGTCTATTTATGCTTTAAGAGGGAAATTAAAGGAAGATGATCAAAGAAGAATGGTTGCTGCTTATTTTGGATTGATTACTCATATAGACCACCAAATTAGTCGCTTTTTGACTGCCCTAAAAGAATTTCGTCATGATAAAGATACGATTATCTGGTTTGTTTCGGATCATGGGGATCAGCTTGGTGAACATTATCTGTTTAGAAAGGGATATCCTTATCAAGGAAGTATCCACATTCCTTCGTTTATTTACGATCCGGCTGGATTGATAGCTGGTAATAGGGGAACAATCAAGCAATTAGTGAAAATTCAAGATATTTTTCCTTCACTCGTGGATTTGGCAGGAGGAACTACTACAGATGAACTAGATGGACGGAGTGTTAAGAATTTATTATTTGGACAGTACGAGGGGTGGCGAACAGAATTTCATGGTGAACATGCTTTAGGAAAAGATTCTAGTCAATATATCTTGACAGACCAGTGGAAATTTATCTGGTTTCCTGTTTTAAATCATTATCAGTTATTTGATATGAAAAAAGATCCGCATGAAATGAATGATTTGTATCCAAGTGCAAAATACCAACCTATTGTTCGTCAGATGAAGAAAAAATTAGTAGACTTTCTTAGATATAGAGAAGAAGGTTTTGTTGTGGATGAAGAGTTAGTTCCTGTTGAACTATCTAAAATAACACCAACTCTAACGAAAACGAGGGATATTCAATCATGAAAATGAAACAAATCAAGGGTGGGAAATTTATGATGGGAACAAATTCTGAGGAGGGCTTTTTAGATGATTTTGAAGGTCCTCAAGTTGCTGTTAGTGTAAAGGATTTCTCCATTGCAGATACTCCAGTTACGAATCAAGAATTTGCTCAATTTGTGAAAGAAACAGGCTATAAAACACTAGCTGAGCGACAAGAGTGGTCTTTTGTTTTTATATTGTTCGTTCCAGAGGCAGAAAGGGAGGGATATCCTCATCCTGCTGGGGCTCCGTGGTGGTTACAAGTTCCGAACGCTTGCTGGAAACATCCCTACGGTGAGAACAGTAATCTAGTGGGTTTAGAAGACCATCCAGTAGTTCATGTTGCTTTAGAAGATGCATTGGCTTTCTGTAATTGGAGCGGAATGTCTTTACCGACTGAAGCACAGTGGGAATATGCTGCTAGAGGAGGAAGACAATCTGAATATCCTTGGGGAGATACTCTTTTAGAAGGTGGATATTATCATGCCAATACTTGGCAAGGAAGATTTCCTTATGAAAATACTGCCTTAGATGGATTTATAGGAACGGCTCCTGTCTATGAATTTTTACCTAATGATTTTGGTCTATATCAAATGATTGGGAATGTTTGGGAATGGTGTCGCAATCCGAGATATACCTTATTAGCTAGTTTTAATGAAGATGACTATGAGTTGCCAAAATATGGGATACAAGAGGAGGAGTATGCTATCAGAGGAGGTTCCTTTTTATGTCATTGTTCTTATTGTAATCGATACCGAGTAGCTGCTAGAAATGGATGTATTTCTACTTCCACTAGTAGCCATCTAGGTTTTAGATGTTTGAAAGAATAGGATGGACTTAAAAAGTGGTTGAGATTATTTATTTTCTAATCATTATAATAGCTAGTGGATTGGGTTCTATATCAGGCATGGGTGGTGGAATTATAATTAAGCCACTTATGGATAGTTTTGGATACCATTCGATCAGTGATATTGCTTTTTATTCTAGTTTCTCTGTTTTTATAATGGCGATTATTTCAACAATCAAAAGATTTTCACAAAGTAAAGAGATAAAATGGAGATTGATTTTTACGGTATCCTTTTCTTCTGTTTTAGGAGGATTTCTAGGTCATCTTATTTTTCAAGTTCTGTTATCTCAATTATCAGTACGGCTAGTATTCATTGTTCAAATGATTTTACTATTTGTGATGTTACTTGTATCATTTGTTTTAACAGATTTTAAAAAAACTTATCAATCTGATAAGATAGGATTCTATATGATTTGTGGTATTCTATTGGGCTTGATTTCTAGTTTTTTAGGGATTGGTGGTGGTCCGCTCAATGTATCTTTATTGATGGTATTTTTTTCTATTTCGATAAAAGAAGCAACGATGTATTCTCTTGCAATTATTTTCTTTTCCCAGCTGTCTCATTTGGCTACAATTGTTGTGGTTACAGGTTTAAATCAGTATCATTTAGCACCTGTTCCAGTTATTTTTCTTGCTTCTATATGCGGAGGGGTATTGGGGACGGTTGTATCAAAAGTCTTACCTGAAAATTGGGTAAGATACTGTTTTAAAGGGATGTTATTCTTTGTCATGGGAATGACTTTATATAATTTATTTCATATTTTGTAAGGTCAGTGTGAAAATATTTAAATAGACTTCCTGTAAAAACTGGATTTAACGCCCTCCATTTGTCAAATTAAGCTAGACAGTCTTACCAACTCAGAAAATACCTGATGAGGTGTTTGGTATCCAAGGGATTTAGGTGGGATGTGATTTCTTGAGGCTGGGAAAAAAGTCTTTAAAATTAAAAAACGTATAATATCAGGTGTTGAAAACTTTGATACTATGCGTTTTATTGTGGGAATATTTATTTCATTTTCTCCTGAAATTGAGTTTTTGCCCAGCCTAAAATTCTTGACTGACTTCGTTGAAGTCTGTCTGCTTTGGCAAGTCATGACACCTTAAAAGTCTATTTGAATGTTCGTTGAGACACCGCTGTCTTGGACATCCTAGATTCGCAAAAAAGCTCTCACTATCGTGCTGATTGGAAATATCTTTCCATTTTGAAAACTCTTTTCCACAGTCAAATGTAATAGATTTAAAGAGGTTCACTAGAAATTGTGCTAGCCACCCTTGGATGGATTCTGCCACATATTTTGCCTTACGACTCTTGGTCTTCAAACTGACAATCAATTGACTATACCTGTTCGCTCACAAATAGGAGAGAACTTTTTACGAAAATCTAATGAATATGCCATAAGAACATTATACCGCAACGTGTACTATTTTTGGTTCATTTTACTATAGAAACTATTGAAGCACCTGTACGAAAATACATTATGAAAAAGGGGAGATAGGAAGAAACAAAGTCTGTTCCTGTGGTAGGTAGATTCCTATATATGAAAATTGAAGTATTTTCAAAAGCTAATTGGAGTGATTTTATTCATGATGGAAAAAGGGTCTGGACAAAAATGATTGAGAAATAGTTGCTAAAAAAGCGTTTGCATGATACTATATATTGAAAGGAGGTGATAATATGGTAGAACAAAGAAAATCAATTACCATGAAAGATGTTGCTTTAGAAGCAGGAGTTAGTGTTGGAACAGTTTCACGTGTGATTAATAAAGAAAAAGGTATTAAAGAAATAACTTTGAAAAAAGTGGAACAAGCAATTAAAACCTTGAATTACATTCCAGATTACTACGCTAGAGGAATGAAAAAAAATCGAACAGAAACGATTGCAATCATTGTACCAAGTATCTGGCATCCCTTCTTTTCAGAATTTGCTATGCATGTGGAAAATGAAGTCTATAAGAGGAATAATAAATTACTCTTATGTTCTATAAATGGTACAAATAGAGAGCAAGACTATCTGGAGATGTTGCGTCATAATAAAGTTGATGGAGTGGTTGCTATTACCTATAGTCCAATTGAACATTACCTGTCGTCAGGAATTCCCTTTGTCAGTATTGACCGTACATACTCAGATATTGCCATTCCTTGTGTTTCATCAGATAATGATGCAGGTGGAAGAGAAGCAGCTAAACAACTAATTAGTAAAGGATGTCAGCATTTAGCCTTTGTGGGCGGACATAATACAACCATTAATGAAACCAAACGTCGTAGAATTTCCTTTGAAAAGTATGTCCAAGAGCATAAAATACCTCTTAGTATTTTTGATTTGGATGAGACAGTTACTGACTATCATGGGAAGCTAGAGAGTTTCTTGGAAGAAAATTCTTCTATAGATGGAATTTTTACAATTAACGACTTTACAGCTTTAGATGTTATTGATATACTAGAAAAAAATGGCAAACATATTCCTCATGATGTCCAAATTATTGGATACGATGGAATTAAAATGGCTGGAGATAGAGATTATCTACTTTCAACAATTGAGCAACCCCTGGAAGAAATGGCCAAAGAAGCGGTTCGGATTTTGTTTGATATTCTTGATGGAAAGACTGTTAATTTGCAGACAATCCTACCAGTAAAATTTGTTGAAGGAAAAACAACAAAAAATGAAAATAAGTCTTGACAGAAAGCGCTATCAATGATAGAATGAATTCAGATAAAAAAAGATTTATTTTTTAAAGAAAAAATGAAACGTTTCAAAAATAAAATAAATAGACAGCGCCAAGCGCTATCTTTTCTAGGTAAAAATGAAACGTTTCAAAAAGGAGGTTGCTATGAATAGCAAAGCGAAGCAAGTTTCTCTTTGGGAAAGAATCAAGAAACAAAAACTCTTGTTATTGATGACTGTCCCTGGTTTAGTTTTAACATTTATCTTTAAATACATCCCTATGTATGGGGTTTTAATCGCATTTAAAGATTATAATCCCTTAAAAGGAATTTTAGGGAGTGATTGGATTGGTTTTTCTGAGTTTACAAAATTCATATCCTCTCCCAACTTTGGTATCTTGTTAGCCAATACCTTAAAATTAAGTATCTATGGTTTATTGCTTGGCTTTTTACCACCAATCATTCTTGCTATTATGCTCAATCAACTCTTGAGTGAAAAAGTCAAAAAACGAATTCAGCTCATTTTATATGCACCAAACTTTATTTCAGTCGTTGTTATCGTTGGTATGATTTTTCTTTTCTTTTCAGTGGGAGGACCAATTAACAATTTTCTCTCTATGTTTGGAATAAAGGCTGACTTCTTGACAAATCCAGACTTCTTTAGACCTTTATACATCTTTAGTGGTATCTGGCAAGGAATGGGCTGGGCTTCAACGCTCTACACAGCAACATTAGTAAATGTAGATCCAGCTTTAGTAGAAGCAGCCCGACTGGATGGAGCCAATATCTTCCAACGAATCTGGCACATTGATATTCCAGCTCTTAAGCCTATTATGGTTATCCAATTTGTTTTAGCTGCAGGTGGAATTATGAATGTCGGATATGAAAAAGCATTCTTGATGCAGACATCGTTAAACTTGCCAACTTCTGAAATTATCTCTACATATGTCTATAAAGTTGGTCTTGTATCAGGAGATTATTCTTACTCAACAGCGGTTGGTTTGTTTAATGCAGTGATTAACGTAGTATTGCTTGTTGCAGTTAACCAAATCGTTAAACGCATGAATAATGGTGAAGGAATTTAAGGAGGAAAGTATGAAAAATTCGATTATGGATACAAAATTTGATAGACGTATCTTACTCTTAAATAAAATCATTATTGTCTTTATCGTTTTGATAACCTTACTTCCTTTACTTTATATTGTCGTAGCATCCTTTATGGATCCTAAGGTTCTGGTTAGTAGAGGGATTAGCTTTAATCCAGCCGATTGGACGGTAGAAGGTTACCAGCGTGTATTCAGTGACCAATCTATTCTAAGAGGTTTTATCAATTCCCTGCTTTATTCTTTTGGCTTTGCGGCTTTAACAGTCTTGCTATCTGTGTTTACAGCTTATCCTCTTTCTAAGAAAGACTTGGTAGGGCGCCGTTGGATTAACTACTTCTTGATTGTGACCATGTTCTTTGGTGGTGGTTTAGTCCCAACTTACTTGCTGGTAAAAGATTTGGGAATGCTCAATACTCCATGGGCTATCATCGTTCCCGGTGCTGTCAATGTTTGGAATATTATTCTTGCTAGGGCCTATTTCCAAGGATTGCCTGAAGAATTGGTAGAAGCAGCCGTCATTGATGGTGCAAATGATTTACAGATTTTCTTCAAAATCATGCTTCCTCTTGCAAAACCAATTATGTTTGTTCTCTTCCTCTATGCTTTTGTCGGCCAGTGGAACTCATACTTTGATGCAATGATTTATATCAAGGATCCAAATTTGGAACCATTGCAACTTGTACTTCGTAAAATTCTCATTCAGAGCCAACCAGGTCAAGACATGATTGGAGCACAAGCGGCTATGAATGAAATGAAACGTTTAGCTGAATTGATTAAATACGCAACTATTGTCATTTCCAGCTTGCCATTGATTGTTATGTATCCATTCTTCCAAAAATACTTTGATAAAGGAATTATGGCTGGTTCACTTAAAGGATAAAAAAGAAAAAATAAAAGGAGATTTCTCATGAAATTCAAAACATTCTCAAAATCAGCAGTTTTGTTGACAGCTAGTTTAGCAGTACTTGCAGCCTGTGGCTCAAAAAATACAGCTTCAAGTCCAGATTATAAGTTGGAAGGTGTAACATTCCCGCTTCAAGAAAAGAAAACATTGAAGTTTATGACAGCCAGTTCACCGTTAGCTCCCAAAGATCCAAATGAAAAGTTAATTTTGCAACGTTTGGAGAAGGAAACTGGCGTTCATATTGACTGGACCAACTACCAATCCGACTTTGCAGAAAAACGTAACTTGGATATTTCTAGTGGTGATTTACCAGATGCTATCCACAACGACGGAGCTTCAGATGTGGACTTGATGAACTGGGCTAAGAAAGGTGTAATCATTCCAGTTGAAGACTTGATTGATAAATACATGCCAAATCTTAAGAAAATTTTGGATGAGAAACCAGAATACAAGGCCTTAATGACAGCACCTGACGGACACATCTATTCATTCCCATGGATTGAGGAGCTTGGAGAAGGCAAAGAATCTATCCATAGTGTCAACGATATGGCTTGGATTAACAAAGATTGGCTTAAGAAACTTGGTCTTGAAATGCCAAAAACTACTGATGATTTGATTAAAGTCCTAGAAGCTTTCAAAAACGGGGATCCAAATGGAAATGGAGAGGCTGATGAAATTCCATTTACATTTATTAGTGGTAACGGAAACGAAGATTTTAAATTCCTATTTGCTGCATTTGGTATAGGGGATAACGATGATCATTTAGTAGTTGGAAATGATGGCAAAGTTGACTTCACAGCAGATAATGATAACTATAAAGAAGGTGTCAAATTTATCCGTCAATTGCAAGAAAAAGGCTTGATTGATAAAGAAGCTTTCGAACATGATTGGAATAGTTACATTGCTAAAGGTCATGATCAGAAATTTGGTGTTTACTTTACATGGGATAAGAGTAATGTTACTGGAAGTAATGAAAGTTATGATGTTTTACCAGTACTTGCTGGGCCAAGTGGTCAAAAACACGTAGCTCGTACAAACGGTATGGGATTTGCGCGTGACAAGATGGTTATTACTAGTGTAAACAAAAACCTAGAATTGACAGCTAAATGGATTGATGCACAATACGCTCCACTCCAATCTGTGCAAAATAACTGGGGAACTTACGGAGATGACAAACAACAAAACATCTTTGAATTTGACCAAGCAACTAACAGCCTCAAACACTTACCACTAAACGGAACTGCACCAGCAGAACTTCGTCAAAAGACTGAAGTAGGAGGACCACTAGCTATCCTAGATTCATACTATGGTAAAGTGACAACTATGCCTGACGATGCCAAATGGCGTTTGGATCTTATCAAAGAATATTATGTTCCTTACATGAGCAATGACAATAACTATCCAAGAGTCTTTATGACACAGGAAGATTTGGACAAGATTGCCCATATCGAGGCAGATATGAATGACTATATCTACCGTAAACGTGCTGAATGGATTGTAAATGGCAATATTGATGCTGAGTGGGATGATTACAAGAAAGAGCTTGAAAAATACGGACTTTCAGATTACCTCGCTATTAAACAAAAATACTACGACCAATACCAAGCAAACAAAAACTAGAGGTTGATTATGGGAGATAAGAAATACACAGTAGAAAAAGCCAATCGTTTTATAGCAGAAAATAAACATCTCGTAAATACTCAATATAAGCCTAAAGAACATTTTTCAGCTGAGATTGGTTGGATCAATGATCCAAATGGATTTGTCTATTTTCGTGGAGAATACCATCTCTTTTATCAATTCTATCCTTATGATAGTGTTTGGGGGCCTATGCACTGGGGTCATGCTAAAAGTAAGGACTTGGTGACTTGGGAGCACTTGCCAGTGGCACTTGCTCCTGACCAAGGCTACGACCGCAATGGATGTTTCTCAGGCTCTGCCATTGTCAAGGATGATCGCCTATGGCTCATGTATACTGGGCATATCGAAGAAGAAACCGGTGTCCGCCAAGTGCAAAATATAGCATTTTCAGACGACGGGATTCACTTTGAAAAGATTGAACAAAATCCAGTTGCAACTGGAGCAGACTTGCCAGATGAGTTGATTGCTGCTGATTTCCGTGATCCAAAACTCTTTGAAAAAGATGGACGCTATTACTCCGTAGTAGCTGCCAAACACAAGGATAATGTGGGCTGTATCGTTCTACTAGGGTCCGATAACCTAGTAGAATGGCAGTTCGAATCCATCTTTTTAAAAGGGGTAGAACACCAAGGCTTTATGTGGGAATGCCCAGATTACTTTGAGTTAGATGGGAAGGATTGCCTTATTATGTCACCCATGCATTATCAGCGTGAGGGAGACTCATATCATAACATCAACTCATCGGTTTTGTTTACGGGTAAGGTAGATTGGGGAGAAAAACGTTTTATCCCAGAATCAGTTCAAGAAATTGATCATGGCCAAGACTTTTATGCGCCTCAAACATTGCTGGACGATCAAAATCGTCGTATCCTGATTGCTTGGATGCAGACATGGGGACGTACCCTTCCAACCCATGACAAAGAACACAAGTGGGCATGTGCCATGACTTTACCTCGTGTACTTCGATTGAAGGATGGGAAGTTATTCCAAACTCCTATCAAGCAAGGGGGCCATCACATTCAAATTGATGGTAATCAGCGTTACCGTTTGGGAAGCGATACAGATTATCTAGAGTTTGGTTATGATAGCACAGCCAAGCAAGTCTATATTGATCGTAGTCATCTGGCTCAGAAAATCCTCGGTGAAGAAGAACAGGACACTAGCCGACGGTATGTAGATATTGAAGCTAAAGAATTGGATGTTATTTTAGATAAAAATTCCATCGAGATTTTTGTCAATCAAGGTGAAGCAAGCTTGACTGCAACTTATTACTTAACAGTGCCAGCTAAGCTATCACGAATCGATTAAAAATTAAGTTATTTCTCCTAAAGAAAAAGTTCTCTTTCTAGCAAAATGGAAAGAGAACTTTTTGTGTTTTGGGTATATAAGCTTAGTTTATAGTATTTGTAAAATTGGTGTTGGATTATGATTTAAGCTAGTTTTCTAAAGAATTTGAAAAAAATTTTATTTAAGCAAAAAAACCTTGGTTCCAAGACTTTTCCTGTTGTATGTAGATGCCCCCTACAGGGATCGAACCTGTGACCCACGGATTAAGAGTCCGCTGCTCTGCCAGCTGAGCTAAGGAGGCAAAGAAAAAAGCTGTATTGGTGCCGAAACTTCACGGTTTGTATTGAACCCGCGCAATTAAGCAGGTGGGCAACTCGCTCTAACTGAAGCTGTTTCCGTGTGAGACGGCCTACATGCTGTTAGAAGACTTTTGTTTCCCTAATAATACAAAAAATAGTCGGTCAACACTTAAGTGTGAAGTCGTACACCACAGCGTTTCTATGTTTATATGATACCACTTTTTCAAAAAAAATCAAGAGGAAAGTGCAATTTTTTGAAAAGGATTTCAGATTTTTCGCAAACGGTCGATAGTTTCCTTTCTTTGAGCCAAAGCCCGTTCATATTTACCAGTATCTTCTGCTTGGAAATAGTGATGATTACGAATTTTTTCTGGCAGATAGTCTTGCTTGACCCAATTTCCAGGATAGTTGTGTGGATAGAGATAGTCTTGGGCATTCCCCAGTTCCTTGCTTCCACTGTAGTGCCCATCACGCAGGTGTCGCGGAATAGGCAAGTGCCCTGATGTTTTGAGGTCAGCGAGAGCCTTGTCCATAGCTATATAGGCTGAGTTGGATTTTGGAGAAAGGGCTAAATCAATGACGACATTGGCAATGAGAATGCGGGCTTCTGGGAACCCAATCTTCTGGGCAGCATCCAGAGCAGTCACGGTGTGAATCTGGGCTTCAGGATTGGCCAAACCGATATCTTCATAAGCGATAACAGTCAAACGACGAGCGAGACTTGGCAAATCACCAGCATCAATCAAGCGGGCAGCATAGTGAAGACTGGCATCAACATCTGAGCCACGGATAGACTTTTGCAGGGCAGATAGAACATCATAGTGACCGTCTCCATCCTTGTCCATGGTAATGTAGCTTCTCTGAAGACTATTTTCCATTATGTCTAGGGTGATATGGCGGATGCCCTCGTCATTCTCAGGGGTAGATAGAACTGCCAAATCCAGTGAGTTGAAGGCAGAGCGAAGGTCTCCGTTTGTAGAGGTGGCAATGAAGTCCAGCGCATCCTCATCTAGTTCTACTGGAAAATCAAAACCACGTTCAGGGTTATTTAGAGCTATCTGTAGGGCCTCTTTGACGTCTTGGTTAGACAGAGGTTCCAACTCAAAAATTTGAACACGACTACGAATGGCAGGAGTGACAGAAAAGAAAGGATTTTCAGTCGTAGCGCCAATCATGATGACTAGTCCACTTTCCAAGAGTGGCAGGAGGAAGTCTTGTTTGGTCTTATCCAGTCGATGAATCTCGTCTAGTAATAGGACGAGACCACCAGAGAATTTAGCCTCTTCCGCAATTTCTTGCAGTCGCTTTTTACTATCAACTGTCGCATTGAAAGTTCGAAAGGCATACTTGGTCGTCCCTGCGATGGCAGAGGCAATACTGGTCTTGCCAATTCCAGGAGGTCCATAAAGAATCATGGAGGACAGGCGGTTGGCTTCCACCATGCGGCGGATAATTTTTCCAGGCCCAACCAGATGTTCCTGACCAATGACCTGGTCGATGGTTTTAGGGCGCATGCGAAGCGCGAGATTGTCTGGCATAGCAGTCCTTTCTAGCGTGGATTTTCTGATACATATGTGGTAAGATGGTAGTATCTATTTTAGCATATTTCCGAGCAATCGGGGCGATTAAAGAGTCGCATAGAAAGAGGACAAAATGGCAACATACGGATTTTTAGATGTTTTAGAGGAAGAGTTGGAGAAGAATTTTCCCTTTGACTTTGAGATTAGTTGGGACAAGCGCAACCACGCGGTTGAAGTGAGTTTTCTATTGGAAGCGCAAAATGCTGCAGGTGTGGAGATGGTGGATGAGGATGGAGAGGTTTCATCGGATGATATTCTCTTTGAAGAAGCAGTGCTTTTTTACAATCCTGCTAAGTCAACTGTCAATGAGGAAGACTATTTGACTGTTATTCCTTACCTGCCTAAAAAAGGATTTTCTCGCGAATTTTTAGCTTATTTTGCGCTATTCCTTAAAGATACTGCCGAGGTTGGACTAGATGCCCTTATGGACTTTTTGGAAGACCCAGAAGCAGAAGAATTTGTCATGGAATGGAACCAAGAAGTCTTTGAAGAAGGAAAAGTAGGCTTGGAAGAGGGAGAGTTTTATCCTTATCCGAGATACTAGGAGTTGGATGGAGATTTTATGAAGAAAATTGGGATTTATTTGGTTTATGTGCTAGCTGTTGTCTTTATTATGCTGGCTTGTGCTTGTGGAACAATCGCATTTGCAGAGTTGGGGTATTCTGCAGTTTTAGTCTTTACTTTTGGTTATGCCTTCGCTCTTCTAAGTATGTATTTAATCTTGATTCTTCATGAGCTGGGACATGCTTTTTGTGGCTACTTGACAGGCTATCGGCTGGTGGCTTTTGGGTTAGGACATTTTATTTTGACCAAAAAGTCAGGCAGGTTTCATCTTAGTAGAACAGCCATTCTGAAAAATGTTGGTGCTCAATACATTGGTTTAAAAGAGGATGAAAGTGATCAAAGAATCATCCTGATGCTTTCAGGAGGCTTGATGGTTCATATCAGCTTGATATTATTGGCGATAGTGTTTGGATTTTTGACAAGAAGCTGGTATTTTGCAGGGACTTGGATTTTTCTTAATTTGTCTTTCTTCCTAAATAACATTTTGCCAGTCGGCATCACCGATGGCGCAAAAATTTGGGAATTACTACAACACCCTGAAAATACGAAATACGCCTACCTGATGTTGAGGCATTCTGCCCAGACCTTGCTGGCTCCTCAAGAATATGATTTAAAAGACTTTATCATGCCTGTTGATGAGGAGGCGAGAGGGAGTTTTGCAGAAAGTGTTCAGACTCTTCAGGGCTTGGTATTCATATTGGATGATAATATAGAGCTTGCAAAGCAACAGTTGCAGTCTGTGCTAGAGAAAACAGATAATCCAATGTCTAAAACTATTTCTCAATTATACCTTCTTCAAATTGCTCTGATGGAAGGAGATAATAAGAAAGCGGAAGAATATGCAAGTATTCGAGGAGTCAAATCCTTTTTATCTCTAAAAACAGCAGATATGCAGGTCATTCAAGCTTGGTATCAATTTAAGGTAAAGAAAGATGTAGTTCAAACTCACAAGGCTATGAAGATTGCTAGACAGAAAATGAATAGCAGTCGGATGTTACGGGATGAGAAAATCTATTATCAAAACTGGTTAGCCGATCTGGAAAAGGAATTAACCGAAGGAGTCTAATATGGAAATAGAAATTTCTGATTTCACAGGCTGTAAGATTGCTTTGTTTTGTGGGGATAAGCTTCTGACTATCTTACGCGATGATAAGGCAAGCATTCCCTGGCCCAATATGTGGGAACTGCCCGGTGGGGGACGAGAGGAGGATGAAAGTCCTTTTGAGTGCGTGGCGCGTGAAGTTTATGAAGAACTTGGTGTTTATCTGACTGAGGATTGTCTGCTTTGGAGTAGGGTTTATCCAAGTATGCTTTTTGCGGATAAACAATCTGTATTTCTAGTCGGCAAGTTAACGCAAGAACAGTTTGACCAGATTGTATTTGGAGATGAAGGACAGGGCTATCAGTTAATGAATGTCGAGGAATTTCTTACTTCCAGTCAAGTTGTACCTCAGTTGCAGGGTAGATTGAGGGATTATTTGGAGGAAAGTTTATGATAAGACTTGAACGAGCAGGAGCAGAGGATTTGGAGACCATCATTGCGATTCAAAGAGCTAGCTTTAAGGCTGTCTATGAAAAATATCAAGATGAGTATGATCCTTATCTGGAGGACAGTGAACGAATCAAGTGGAAATTGGTTGAGCGTCCCAATAGCTATTACTACTTTTTGAAAGAAAAGGGAGAAAATATCGGATTTTTACGAGTTCAGACCAATGAAGAGTTGACGGAGGCTTGGCTGGGAACGGCAGCGATTTTGCCCCAGTATCAAGGAAAAGGTTATGGTTCTGAAGGATTGAAATTGCTGGAAAAGGAATTTCCAATGATTAAACAGTGGGATTTGTGTACGGTATTACAGGATGAAGGTATGGTTGCTTTCTATGAGAAGAACGGCTACCATCAAACCCATATTGAACCTGAAAAAGAAGGTATGGATATGGTTTACATGAAAAAATGCATAGAGAAATAGAAAGGATAGTTCAGTTACATTTCTAAACTGAACCCGCCCTAAACACTGTGCTAAAAAGATAAACTTCTCTTAGACACAAGCGTCTTCAGAGAATTTCCTATTTTGGCTTTGTGTTCTACGGGCTTGGTATCTTAAATATGGAAACATGGCAAGAGTTAAAAGTTACAGTCAAGCGTGAGGGAGAGGAATTGGTTTCAAATATCTTGATCGAGCTGGGAGCGCAAGGCGTTGCGATTGAAGACAGCATGGACTATGTGGGAAATGTTGACCGTTTCGGCGAGATTTTCCCAGAGGTCGAGCAGCAAGAAGAAATTGTGGTGACCGCCTACTATCCTGATACGGTTGATGTGGCAGTGGTTGAGGCGGACTTACAGGCTCGCTTAGCAGAATTGACAGATTTTATGGATTTGGGTGAGGTCAAGATGGGAACGACTGCCTTGGCTGAGGAAGACTGGGCAGACAACTGGAAGAAATACTATGAACCAGCTCGAATTACTCATGACTTGACCATCGTGCCGTCGTGGACGGACTACGAGGCGACTGCTGGGGAAAAGATTATCAAGCTGGATCCTGGCATGGCTTTTGGAACTGGGACGCATCCAACTACTAAGATGAGTCTCTTTGCCTTGGAGCAGGTTCTTCGTGGTGGCGAAACGGTGCTAGATGTGGGGACTGGTTCAGGAGTTCTTTCTATTGCTAGCTCGCTTCTGGGTGCCAAAGAAATTTTTGCCTACGACCTAGATGATGTGGCAGTTCGGGTTGCTCAGGAAAATATTGAGCTAAACTCTGGCATGGAAAATATCCATGTAGCAGCAGGAGACTTGCTTAAGGGAGTTGAGATTGAGGCAGATGTGATTGTAGCTAATATCTTGGCGGATATCCTCATTCATCTGACGGATGATGCTTATCGTTTGATCAAGGATGAAGGCTACCTCATCATGAGTGGGATTATCAAGGACAAGTGGGACATGGTGCGCGAGTCGGCTGAGTCAGCTGGATTTTTCCTTGAAACTCACATGGTTCAAGGGGAATGGAATGCCTGTGTCTTTAAGAAAACCAAGGATATTTCCGGTGTGATTGGAGGCTAGCATGCAACAGTATTTTGTCAAAGGCAGTGCTATCTCTCCTGTCACCATCGAGGACAAGGAAACCAGCAAACATATGTTTCAGGTTATGCGCTTGAAAGAAGATGATGAGGTGACTTTGGTCTTTGATGATGGAATTAAGCGCTTGGCGCGTGTGCTGGATGTGGAAGCCCGTCAGTTTGAGTTGGTTGAAGAGTTAGATGACAATGTGGAACTGCCAATCCAAGTGACCATCGCCTCTGGTTTTCCCAAGGGAGACAAGCTGGAATTTATTACTCAGAAAGTAACCGAACTAGGTGCCAGTCAAATCTGGGCCTTTCCTGCTGACTGGTCGGTCGCCAAATGGGATGGCAAAAAATTGGGTAAAAAGGTTGAAAAACTAGAAAAAATTGCTCTTGGAGCAGCAGAACAAAGCAAGCGTAATCTAGTACCGAGTGTCACACTTTTCGAGAAAAAATCAGATTTTCTAGCCCAACTAGACCAATTTGACCGCATCGTAGTGGCTTATGAAGAGTCGGCAAAAGAAGGTGAAGCCGCTGCGCTCTTACAAGCGGTCTCTGGTCTTGAAAAAGGAGCCAAACTGCTCTTTATCTTTGGTCCAGAAGGTGGCCTGTCACCTGCAGAAATTGAGAGTTTCGAAGCTAAGGGATCAGTCTTAGCAGGACTTGGACCTCGTATTTTGCGAGCAGAAACAGCACCACTTTACGCTTTATCAGCCCTTAGTGTTTTATTAGAATTAGAGAAATAAGAGGAAGAAAATGGAACAAAAACACCGTTCAGAATTTCCAGAGAAGGAACTTTGGGATTTAACAGCCCTATACCAAGATCGTGAGGATTTCTTACGTGCGATCGAGAAGGCTCGTGAAGACATCAACCAATTTAGTCGTGATTACAAGGGCAATCTTCATACTTTTGAGGATTTTGAAAAGGCCTTTGCGGAATTGGAACAAATCTACATTCAGATGAGCCATATTGGAAACTATGGTTTTATGCCTCAGACGACAGACTATAGCAATGAAGAATTTGCCAATATCGCCCAAGCTGGGATGGAATTTGAAACAGATGCCAGTGTAGCCTTGACCTTCTTTGACGATGCCTTGGTGGAAGCTGATGAGGAAGTCTTGGATCGTTTGGGTGAATTACCTCATTTGACGGCGGCCATTCGTCAGGCAAAAATCAAAAAAGCCCACTACTTAGGGGCTGATGTGGAGAAGGCATTGACCAATTTAGGAGAAGTTTTCTACAGTCCGCAGGACATTTACACTAAGATGCGAGCTGGGGATTTTGAAATGGCTGACTTTGAAGCCCATGGCAAGACCTACAAAAACAGCTTTGTTACCTATGAAAACTTCTACCAAAACCATGAGGATGCTGAGGTTCGTGAGAAATCCTTCCGTTCCTTCTCAGAGGGACTTCGTAAGCACCAAAATACGGCCGCTGCAGCCTATCTAGCCCAAGTCAAGTCTGAAAAACTACTAGCAGATATGAAGGGTTACGACTCAGTCTTTGATTATCTCCTGGTTGAGCAAGAAGTGAACCGTGCTATGTTTGATCGTCAGATTGACCTCATCATGAAGGATTTTGCGCCCGTTGCTCAGAGATACCTCAAGCATGTTGCCAAGGTAAATGGTCTTGAAAAGATGACCTTTGCAGACTGGAAATTGGATTTGGATAGTGCCCTCAATCCTCAAGTGACCATTGACGACGCCTATGATTTGGTCATGAAGTCGGTAGAACCTTTGGGACAAGAATATTGTCAGGAAGTTGCTCGCTATCAAGAAGAGCGCTGGGTGGACTTTGCTGCCAATAGTGGTAAGGATTCTGGTGGCTATGCGGCAGACCCATATCGCGTGCATCCTTATGTCCTCATGAGCTGGACAGGTCGTTTGAGCGATGTCTATACCTTGATTCATGAAATTGGGCATTCTGGTCAATTCATCTTTTCAGATAATCACCAAAGCTACTTCAACGCCCATATGTCGACCTACTATGTTGAAGCGCCTTCGACCTTCAATGAATTGCTTCTCAGTGATTACTTGGAGCACCAGTCTGACGACCCTCGTCAAAAACGCTTCGCTCTTGCTCACCGCTTGACAGACACCTACTTCCATAACTTTATCACTCACCTTTTGGAAGCAGCCTTCCAGCGTAAGGTTTATACATTGATTGAAGAAGGAGAAACCTTTGGGGCAAGCAAACTCAACAGCATTATGAAGGAAGTTTTGACGGATTTCTGGGGAGATGCTATTGAAATCGACGACGATGCAGCTCTGACTTGGATGCGCCAAGCTCACTACTACATGGGCTTGTATAGTTACACTTACTCAGCAGGACTAGTTATCTCGACAGCTGGTTACCTCCATCTTAAAAACTCTGAGAATGGAGCTGAAGACTGGCTCAATCTCCTCAAATCAGGTGGTAGCAAGACACCGCTTGAGTCAGCCATGATTATCGGAGCCGATATTTCAACAGACAAACCACTCCGTGATACCATTCAATTCTTGTCAGACACGGTTGACCAGATTATCGCCTACAGTGCCCAGTTGGGAGAGTAAATTAAAAGAGTCTGGGACAAAAGTTTAACTTTAAATATAAAAAGCGAACAAAACGAGTTATCTGACACTCAGAATTCTGTCTTGTTAGCTTTTTTTCTAATCTATCGATTTTAAAAATTTATAATAAAGAATTCCTAAAATCAAAATTTTTTGTCCTGGCCTCTTTAATTATCCCCAAAAGCTATCTTCTTCAGCTTGATCTGAAGAGAAGAGCCAAACTTCTTTGATTTTTCCGTCTTCAATACGGAAGAGGTCAATCCCGTTCATATTGAGTTCAGTACCATCAGCACGTGTTCCAAGAAAAGTAACATTAGCTGCGACAAAATCCTTATTGTCAGAAACCCAATTTGTTACCACCTTAAAGGTTCCATTAGTTTTCTCAGCAAATGTAGCCAAGTGAGGTCCTAGCTTGTCCTTACCAACAACTGTACCAGATATACTATGAGTACCAGGTTGATGCCAGATAATATCGTCTGCCATCGTTTCAAAGACACCAGGAAAGTCACCAGCAATTAAAGCTTGGTTATAAGCGTTGAAAATTTCTAAGTTTGTTGACATATCTATTCTCCATTTCTTTTTTATGATATAATTGTAACAGTTACAATCTAAAAAACAAGTAGACACTTTTTCGATAGCTAGTATCAAAAGTAGTACTTTTATTGATACTAAAAGATAAATTTTTTTAAAAAAATAGAAAGAAGATATTTTATGACAAATAAAGTGAGTGAGTATGGTATTTGTCCATTTGCGACAACGCAGAGGGTTTTAACGGGGAAATGGGCACTGGTAATCATTTATCAGTTGAGTACGGGTACCAAACGATTTAAAGAATTGCAGAGATTATTGCCTGGGATTACTCAAACTATTTTGACCCGTCATCTCCGTCAATTAGAAAAGGATAAGATTGTTCAACGAAAGGTCTATGCCGAAGTTCCACCACGAGTTGAGTACAGCTTAACCGAAATGGGGCAGGAATTCAGAGTTGTTTTAGACGCTGTCGAGAAATGGGGTCTAGATTATATCAAGTTGCTAGAAATGTAGAGGTATTGACCATGTATCAAGAGTTACTTAGAAAAATAGCAGAAGAAAAACCGAGCTATCGTCAAGAAGAACTCCAGTGGTTGCTTGATCACTTAGGGGATCCCAATCCAGAGATTCGTGATGAATTGGTTTTTACTAGTTTGGCTAGAGGGATTCAGGAAGAGCTATTTACACAGGAACAATTTCATTTCATTGCTGAGGCGGTTTTATCTGATGGAGGACTAGACAAAGAGATTGATAAGACAGGAACTTCAACGCTTGAACGTTCTTTTAGGGCACTTATTTATGCAAATCTCTTGTCTGCGGATGCCAACCCGCAATCAATTTTCTATCAGGGATTAAAAGCAGAAATTCGTAATGTTCTTTTAAATCAAGGCTTGCACTATCTTTCAAAAGAACAGGATACAACAGGTTTTTCAAGTCAGTATGGTTGGGTTCACGCTTTTGCACATGGATCCGATTTACTGACAGAGGTGGTTTGTCATCCAGACTTTCCTAAAAACAGAGTTCATGAAGTATTTGACATACTTGGTCAATTATTTAAAAGAATTACCATTCGTTTTACAGATGATGAGGATTGGCGTTTAGCGAGAGTGATCTATGAACCTATTTTACAAGGGAAGTTGGAGCAAGAGCAAGTAACCTCTTGGATAAAAACTGTTGATTTTTCGATAGAAGAAAGGGAAGATTTTTATAAATTTTCCAACTTCAGATCCTGTTTGTTGGAAGTCTATGTCCAACTTGATCAGAGAAATAGTTTACAAGATGACTTGAAACAAGCAATCCAGTCTTTTCAATACTAGGGATAAGCTAATATTGCCTATTGAGAGAGTTTCTATTGTATCCTTCTAACTAATAATGAAGACTAATAAAAGAGGTTGAATCATTTTCCAACCTCTTTTTGTGTATCTTAATGGAATTGCATACCACCATCAACGATAATGGTTTGTCCTGTAATGTAGTTTGAATCTGGTCCTGCAAGGAAGCTGACAGCAGCAGCCACATCTTCTGGTTCAGATAGACGTTTTAGAGTAATATCTTTTGCAAATGTCTGCATACCCCACTCGTCATCTTTTCCTGCATTTTTACCAACTTCATGAGCGATGTCGTACATCATTGGTGTTTTCACAATACCTGGTGCGTAGGCGTTAACAGTGATTCCTGAGTCTGCTAGATCACGTGCTAATGTTTGCGTAATTCCACGAACAGCAAATTTGGTTCCACCATAAACAGTTAGATTTGGATTGCCGACTACACCGGCTTGAGAAGTTGCGTTGATAATTTTACCTCCGTGGCCAAGTGCTTTAAATTGCGCTTGTGCAGCTTGTGAACCCCAAATGACACCACCAACGTTGATACCGAAAGTGCGTGTAAATTGTTCCTCAGTAATTGTATCAAGAGGAGTAGTTGGAGCAACACCAGCGTTATTTACGACAACATTCAAATCACCAAAATGGTCAACAACCTTTTGAAATGCTTGTGAAACTTCGGCCTGTTTCGAAACATCGGCCACGACAGCGAAGGCATTTTCAGCTGATAATTCTGCAACAGCTTTTTCAGCTGTTTCTGGATTGTAGTCTAAGACTCCTACCTTAAAGCCATCTTGAACCAATCGTTTTGCGATTGCAAAACCGATTCCTTGACCTGCACCTGTGACAATAGCAACTTTAGACATATGATTCCTCCTTGGTATCCACGATACCATTTAAACGTTCATAAAAGAACAGCAAAGTTGTAAAAATTAGTTCAAATTAGGGACTGAATAACTAATTAGAACTATATTGACATTATATAACTTTAGAAAAAATGTTTCAAATAAATGCTACCGTTTTTATAGAATTCTATCCTGAAAATTTCCAATCAATTTTCTTGAAACCTTTTCCCTCTTTTGATAGACTAGTATCTAGTTTTTGAAAAAAGGAGAAAGAGAATGAAAAAATTTGTCGCTGAGTTAATCGGTACGTTCATGCTTGTGTTCGTTGGGACAGGGGCTGTTGTTTTTGGAAATGGTCTTGATGGCCTTGGTCACCTTGGAATCGCCTTTGCCTTTGGTTTGGCAATCGTGGTGGCAGCCTACTCAATCGGAACTGTTTCAGGTGCTCACTTGAACCCGGCTGTTTCGATTGCTATGTTTGTTAACAAACGTTTGTCATCTTCAGAACTTGTAAACTACATCCTTGGTCAGGTTGTTGGAGCTTTCATCGCTTCTGGCGCAGTCTTCTTCCTCTTGGGTAATTCAGGTATGTCAACTGCTAGCCTTGGTGAAAATGCCTTGGCAAACGGTGTCACTGTCTTTGGTGGTTTCTTGTTTGAAATCATCGCAACTTTCTTGTTTGTCTTGGTTATCATGACTGTGACTTCAGAAAGTAAGGGCAATGGCGCGATTGCTGGTTTGGTAATCGGTTTGTCATTGATGGCGATGATTCTTGTCGGATTGAAGATTACTGGACTTTCAGTAAACCCAGCTCGTAGCTTGGCACCAGCTGTCTTGGTAGGTGGTGCAGCCCTTCAACAAGTATGGATTTTCATCCTTGCACCAATCGCTGGTGGAGTTCTTGCAGCCCTCGTTGCAAAAAACTTCCTTGGAACAGAAGAATAAATGAAAAACAAAAAGCCTTGCTCCTCATCTAGAGGAACAGGGCTTTTTCGTATGATACTCTTCGAAAATCTCTTCAAACCACGTCAGCTTCCATCTGCAACCTCAAAACCATGTTTTGAGCTGACTTCGTCAGTCTTATCTACAACCTCAAAGCAGTGATTTGAGCAACTTGCGGCTAGCTTCCTAGTTTGATTTTTGATTTTCATTGAGTATGAGTTTAACGGTTGTCAATTTTCTCTGGATAAAGGTCGTGTTGGAAGAGGCGTTGTTCTGCCAAGCCTTCATACTTAGTTCCAGGCTTACCGTAGTTGTAGTAGGGGTCGATTGAAATGCCACCACGCGGAGTGAATTTTCCCCAGACTTCTAAATAGCGAGGGTCTAGCAAGTTGATCAAGTCTTTCCCGATGGTGTTGATACAGTTTTCGTGGAAATCTCCGTGGTTTCGGTAGCTAAAGAGGTAGAGTTTGAGGGATTTTGACTCAACACAGAGCTTGTCAGGGATGTAGGAAATATAAATCGTCGCAAAGTCTGGCTGAGCAGTGATTGGACACAGTGAGGTAAATTCAGGACAGTTAAATTTGATAAAATAGTCATTTTCCACATGACGATTGTCAAAGGATTCGAGGACTTCTGGTTGATACTCGAAAATGTAGTTGGTTTCTTTGTTGCCCAGTAGGCTTAGGTTTTTCATTTCTTCTTGTTGTGACATGATTTTTTCTTTCTAATCTTAAACACCACGTTTATTATCGTAGAGGAGGGTATGGAGTTGGGGAAGGACGCGGACATTGCCCCAGCTATCGTCGGCAGCGATGCGTTCCCAGAGTTCTTTGAGACGATCCAATTGGTCTTGGACAATATTACCTGTAGCCTTGGGCTCAGGATTTCCTGCAGATAAGAAAAGGACATCTGGTTGGTAGCGCTCTTGTATGCCTCTGGCAAAGGACAAATCTGCATCGTCAAAGATAGGGATTTTAAAGGTGACCTTGTCTGGATCCAGTTGGGAAACGATAAAGTCCAAGGTCTCAAAGTTGACTTCCATCTTGGATGAAGGAGGTTTGGGACTCAGAGTGACCTGGTCGATGTCTTTCAACCAATTTTGCCAGCGGGAGCCTTGGGTCTCAACAGCAAGAGTGACACCACGTTCCTTGAGTTTAGTGACCAATTCGGCCATGTTAGCTGCTAGGATGGCAGGATTTCCCCCAGATAGGGTGACGTAGTCGTAGCTTCCTAGTTTATCCAAGGCAGCAATGACTTCGTCAGCTGTCATACGAGTTGGCTTTTCAGAACCATCCCAAGTAAAGGCAGAATCGCACCAGTCGCAGTGGTAGTCGCAACCAGCAGTGCGGACAAACATGGTTTTCTGGCCGATAGCACGGCCTTCACCTTGAAAGGTTGGGCCAAAAATTTCTAGAACTGGTAGTTTGAGGACACGTTCCCTAGTCATCTAACCACTCCCGTCTAAACTCTGCAAAGGCAGTCGGAGTCTCATAGAGGCGAACGTATTCCAAACGGAGACCGCGCTCGTCTGGCAACTCTTGACTCATGGTTTGGAAAATCCAGTAAACCATATTTTCAGCAGTTGTGTTCATATAGGGAAGAGTTTCATTGAGATAGCGATGATCCAAGTGGGGTTCTAAGTAGTTCTTGTAGCTCGCTTTGATATCTCCGAAATCGTAGGTCATGCCACGTTCATCTAAAAATCCACTGACAGCAATCTGCAGATGATAGGTGTGGCCGTGCAGGGATTTGCATTTTCCCTCATAGTGAAAGAGGTGGTGGGCAGCATCAAAGGTAAACTCTTTTGATACCAAGGTTCTGTGAGGATTGTAGATAAGAGACTCCCCAGTTTCCTGTTTGATTTCTTTGGGTGCAAAAAACATTAGGCCTCTCCTTTCTGTGAGAGATAAACATCTAGACCATGCTGACGTAGGTGGCAGGCTGGGCAATCTCCACAGCCACTCCCGATAATTCCGTTGTAGCAGGTTAAGGTCTTTTCACGAACATAGTCAAAGGCACCGAGTTGGTCAGCTAACTCCCAAGTTTCAGCCTTGTCTAGCCACATGAGAGGTGTTTGGATAACAAAGTCGTAATCCATAGCAAGGTTGAGAGTAACATTGAGAGATTTGACAAAGACGTCCCGGCAGTCAGGGTAGCCAGAGAAGTCTGTCTCGCAGACACCTGTCACGATATCTTTAATGCCTTGTTGCTTGGCAAGAACTGCCGCAAAGGACAGAAAGAGGTGGTTGCGACCATCAACGAAGGTATTGGGAAGCTCTCCTTCTTTTTGCTCAATTTCCAGATCAGAGGTCAGGGCATTTTCAGTGATTTGCCCCAGCAGAGACATATCTAAGATGTGATGACGAATACCTTGTTCCTTAGCGATTTCTTTAGCAATTTGAATTTCGAGATGATGGCGTTGACCGTAGGCAAAGGTGACGGCCTCGACCGTTTCATAGTGTTCTTTAGCCCAAAAGAGGCAGGTTGTAGAATCTTGACCGCCACTAAAGACGACCAAGGCTGATTGACGTTTCATAGTACTCCTTCCAAAATGGGAAATGTTCAGAGCACGCAAAAAGCTCCCTTGAGGGAGCTAAAAAATACCAAGTAGAGGTTTTTTTTAGCGATGGCATGTCCCAAACATCGTAATATTTTACCTATAGTCTAGCATATTTTTTGAAAAATGGCAAAGGGCAAGAAAAAAGAGACCAAAGAAAGTACTTGGTCTCTAGTGTGATTAGCTCAATTCAGCAACGATGGCCTTAATTTGTTCTGCTGTGTGAACACCAGCAACTTGTTTCACAACTTGGCCGTCTTTTTTTAAGAGAAGAGTTGGGATAGACATGATTCCAAAGGCACGAGCTGTGTTTGGATTTTTATCAACGTCCATTTTAACGATTTTCAAGACATCTTCTGAAAGTTCTTCAGACAATTTGTCCAAGATTGGACCTTGCATACGACATGGACCACACCAAGTTGCCCAGAAGTCTACCAAGACCAAACCGTCTTTTGTTTCTTGTTCGAATGTTGCATCTGTAATTGCTTTTGCCATTGTATTTCTCCTTTTTTTAGTTATATTGGCTTAAATCTTGTTTCTTGAGATAGAAGAAGATATCTCCATAAGTCCCATGGTAGTCCAAATCATGGCCGTTGTAAGTTAATTTTTGGACAGGGTAGTAGTCTGCGACGCCGATAAGGCAAGCTTGTTGCGAACGATCAAAGTCTTCATAAGACTCGAAAGTCACAGTTCTTTCGTTCTTGCTGGCATCTAAATAGGTGATTTCAATCATGTTTAAAACTCCTTTGTTTGATGATGACTTTATTTTACTCCTTGTAAAAGAGAATGTCAAGAAAAATGATTGCGCACGCAACTTTTTCTAAAATCATCTTAAATCAAGAAATCCAAACCAGTTTCCAAGCTTGCTTCGACAGCCTTTTGTAGAGAGGTCAGTGTCTTTTGCCCATCACTTGTCAGGCAGATAAAACTAGAGCGTCGATCTTGATGGCAACACATGCGACTGAGTAGACCGCAATTTTTGGCTTCCAAGCGAGCCACCATCCGAGAAACAGCGCTTGGGCTCAGATGAAGCTTATCTGGCAGGTCAATCTGGCGTAGAGATTTTTCTTGAGCCAAGTCCAGATAGTAGAGCAGGTAGAACTCTTTCAAGGTCAGGCTTTGCTCGCTCTGCTGGGCAATTGTCTCTTCCAAGAGACTTTCAATTTCTTTCTGACGACGATTGAAGTCAAACCATTTTTCCAAATAGGTCATAGTATATCCTTTCTTTTTAGAGTTGTAAATAGAAGAAAGTCCATTCACGGACAGTCTCTGCATCACAAGATGATTGTGCATGCAATAATTATACTACTTTTCAAAAGAGCTAGCAAGTTCTGTTTTTTAGTGGTTTTCTTTTTTACTGTCCATATTTTTGGTAAAAATCAACTTTTACTTGGATGAAAGTTTTGGCTTCACGTAGGAGTTGGAGAAGGGTGGCGCGGGTTTCAAATTCTTCTCTTGTCTTGGGCAGACTGCGGTTGCGGAAGACTTCCAGATAGCGTTCAATTTCATCTAGCAAATCAGAGGCAGGATTGGTCTGACTCAGTTGACCGGCAATTTTTGAAAAGAGTTGTGCTAAGATCAGGCTTTCACTGGCAGCTAGGTGGCAGGTGTTGATTTGCTGGGCCATATTTCTCAGGATACGACTTTGGCTTTGTCTCATCTCAAAGTAGTGGATATGGTAATCGGTCTGGTGAAAGAGGTGGTCAGAGTGATCCAAATAGACCAGTCTGAGGGCTTCTTCCAAAAGCGTGTCTAATTCTGCTACCAGCTGTGCTTGGTTGCGTCCGTCTCCTCTGGATAAATAGTATTTGAAGCGCTGGAGGATATCTTTTAACTTTTCTTCCACCAGCGTGTGGTAGTGCTGGATTTCCTCTTTTCGTGAAGGCATGTAGAGATTGACCAGTAAGGCAAATGCTGTACCAATTGCAAAGAGAAGGAATTCATTGACTAGAAGGTCTGGAGAGGTTGACTCTTGTACCAAGAGATGGCTAACCAAAACCGTGCTTGGTGTGATGCCAATTTCCAAGCCCATCTGGTAGGCTAGGGGAACATAAAGAGCCAGATAGAGGCCAAGGCTCCAGATATGAAATCCGCTCAAGTGAAAAGCCAAAACCCCGATAACCAGAGCCAGAAGCATGGAAAAGAGCCGATTGCGGGCCAGTTTTAAAGTACTTCTACGGGTATCAGATAGGCTCAAGAGAGCGATAATTCCAGCCGAAACTGCTGAGGAAAGATTGAGAAAATAAGCAAGCAGGCAGGCAAGGCAGGTAGCTAAGATGAGCTTGGTCGTACGTTGGCTAATAGACATAAGAATTTCCTGATAATACTCAATGAAAATCAAAGAGCAAACTAGGAAGCTAGTCGTAGGCAGTACTTGAGTACGGCAAGGCGAAGCTGACGTGGTTTGAATTTGATTTTCGAAGAGTATAAGTTAGAATAAAAGAGCAAAAGACAAAACCTGAGCAGGCTTGCCTTTATGAGTTATTTTTTACGGGCTGCTGCGTATTCGGCAACGGCGGTAAAGAGAACATCTGTAGAAGAGTTAAGGGCTGTTTCACATGAGTCTTGGATGACCCCAATCACAAATCCAACCCCAACAACTTGCATGGCAATATCGTTAGAAATACCGAAAAGGCTACAAGCAACTGGGATAAGAAGGAGGGAACCTCCAGCAATACCAGAAGCACCACAGGCTGAGATAGCTGCTACCACACTGAGGACAAAGGCTGTGGCAAAGTCAACAGGAATTCCAAGAGTATTAACTGCAGCAAGGGTCAAAACGTTAATGGTAATCGCTGCCCCTGCCATGTTGATAGTAGAACCAAGTGGGATAGAAACAGAATAGGTATCTGGGTTGAGTCCAAGGTCATGGCAGAGTTTCATATTGACAGGAATGTTAGCCGCAGAACTACGAGTGAAAAAGGCTGTCACACCGCTGACACGGAGGCAGTTCCAAACTAGAGGGTAAGGATTGCGTCTCATAAAGAAGAAGGCAATCAAAGGGTTGACCACAAGGGCGACAAAAAGCATAGTCGTTACTAATAGAACCAATAAAATACCGTAGTTGGCAAGGCTTCCGATTCCCTTGTCAGAAATGGTTTTAAAAACAAGACCAAGGATTCCAAATGGAGCCAGATTGATGATCCATTCGACAATTTTAGAAGTCACGTCAGCGATAGTTTTTAGTAATTCTTTACTATTTTTGCTGGCCTCTCTCATAGCAATTCCAAAAATGACTGCCCAAGATAGTATACCGATGTAGTTGGCAGTAAGCAGGGCGTTGACTGGGTTGTCAACCAGTTTGAGCAAGAGGTTGCTGAGGACCTGCCCAATCCCATCTGGTGGTGCAATTTCAGTATTGGCACTATTTAGGGTAATTTCAATAGGGACGATGAAACTAGCTACAACAGCTACAAGAGCAGCAGCAAAAGTTCCTAGGATATACAAGAAAACAACAGTTTTCATATTGCTATCTTGCCCCTTTTGATGTTGGGAAAGGGCATTGGCAACGAGGGCAAAGACTAGGATAGGAGCAACAGCTTTTAGACCTCCGACGAATAAATCCCCGAGTAGACCAATTCCTGAGAGATTAGGAAGGGTCAGTCCTAGGATTCCCCCACAAAGCATACCAATCAAGATACGCTTGACAAGGCTTGCCTTGTTCCAAGCATGAATGATTCTTTTCATAATAATCTCCTTTTTGTGTAGTGATTATGATTATAGTATAAATAATAGACAAAATCAAGAATTTTCTGTCTATTTTTTGAATATTTATGGAGAATGAGACTGATGAAAATATGGTATAATGAAATAAAGGAGTTTTATATGCAAAAATTTATTCAAGCTTATATTGAAAAGCTAGATGTGACAACCATTATCGAGAATATTCTAACCAAGGTCATTTCTCTTTTACTGCTTTTGATTGTATTTTATATTGCTAAAAAAATGCTTCATACTATGGTGCAGAGAATTGTCAAACCTTCTCTAAAAATGTCTCATCATGATGTCGGACGCCAAAAGACTATTGCGCGTTTACTAGAAAATGTGTTTAATTATACGCTATATTTCTTTTTACTCTACTGTATTTTATCGATTTTAGGCTTACCTGTATCTAGTTTGTTGGCTGGGGCTGGAATCGCTGGGGTGGCGATTGGGATGGGAGCCCAAGGCTTTCTATCTGATGTCATCAATGGCTTTTTCATCCTCTTTGAACGTCAACTGGATGTGGGAGATGAGGTCGTTCTGACAAATGGCCCCATTACTGTATCGGGCAAGGTCGTCAGCGTGGGAATTCGTACGACCCAGCTTCGTAGTGAGGAGCAAGCCCTTCACTTTGTCCCTAACCGAAATATCACGGTTGTTAGCAATTTCTCACGCACAGACTAGACCTGTTATTTTAAGTAATTTGTGGTACAATAGAAAGAGTTTAATAAAGGAGAAAAAAAGATGGTTTTAGAAAAGCAGTTGGGCAATGGTTGTATTTGGATAGACCTTGATGTGGATAAGATTAAAAATATGGAAGATCTTTCTGACATCTATGGATTGGACAAGGAAACCATTGAGTATGCTCTGGATAGAAATGAACGAGCTCATATGGATTATAACCGTGAAACGGAGACGGTAACCTTTATTTATAATGTTCTTGATTTAGAAAAAGACAAAGAATATTATGAAGCGATTCCCATGACCTTTATCGTCGAAAGACAACGAATGATTACCATCAGCAACCATAAGAATGCTTATGTCATTGATCAGATGTCAGCTTATCTGGATAGCCATGAGTCGCTTTCTATTTACAAGTTTCTCTTTGCTGGTTTAGAGATTATCAGTAACGCTTATTATCCTGTCATTGAAGAGATGGATAAAAGTAAGGACGAAATTAGTGCCTTGCTACGTCAAACTACAACAAAGAAAAATCTCTTCGCTCTCTCTGACTTGGAGACTGGTATGGTTTACTTGACAGCAGCAGCAAAACAAAATCGACTCCTCTTGGAACATATCCAGGGCCATGCTCTTTATCGGAGATTTAATGATGTCGAACGAGAGCAGTTTGATGATGCCATGATTGAAGCCCATCAGTTGGTGTCTATGACAGACTTGATTTCTCAAGTCTTGCAACAACTCTCAGCTTCTTACAACAACATCCTAAACAATAACTTGAATGATAGTTTGTCAATTTTGACTATTATCTCCGTCTTACTAGCAGTACTTGCGGTTATTACAGGTTTCTTCGGAATGAATGTTCCTCTACCATTTACAGAAGAGCCAAATGCTTGGATTTATATCTTAATGGCTAGCTTGATTTTATGGGCAGCCTTATCTCAATGGATGAAGAAAATTACTAGAAATTAAAAAGAAAAGGAGCCAGAATGGCGATTGAAAACTACATGCCAGATTTTGCTGTGGAAGCAGTTTATGATCTGACAGTTCCAAGCCTGCAGGCGCAGGGAATCAAGGCTGTTTTGGTCGATTTGGACAATACCCTCATTGCTTGGAACAACCCTGATGGGACGCCAGAGATGAAACAATGGCTACATGATCTTCGGGACGCGGGCATTCGCATTATCGTAGTCTCAAATAACACTAAGAAACGCGTCCAAAGAGCAGTTGAGAAGTTTGAAATTGATTACATTTATTGGGCCTTGAAGCCCTTCACATTTGGGATTGATCGTGCTATGAAGGAATTCCACTATGAGAAAAGTGAAGTGGTCATGGTCGGCGACCAGCTTATGACCGATATTCGAGCAGCCCACCGTGCTGGTATTCGCTCGATTTTAGTCAAACCCTTGGTCCAACATGACTCAATCAAAACGCAGATTAACCGAGCTCGTGAGCGCCGTGTTATGAAGCAAATAACGGAAAAGTACGGACCGATTACATATAAAAAAGGAATTTAACTATGGAAGAAATTCTCTGTATTGGTTGTGGAGCAACCATTCAGACGACAGACAAGTCTGGTCTTGGTTTTACCCCCCAGTCGGCACTTGAAAAAGGTTTGGAAACTGGCGAAGTCTATTGCCAACGTTGTTTCCGTCTCCGCCACTACAATGAAATTACGGATGTCCAGCTGACGGACGATGATTTCCTCAAGCTCTTGCATGAGGTGGGAGACAGTGATGCCTTAGTGGTCAATGTCATTGATATCTTTGATTTTAATGGCTCTGTCATCCCAGGCTTGCCACGCTTTGTATCGGGCAATGATGTCCTCTTGGTGGGAAATAAAAAAGATATTCTACCTAAGTCAGTTAAACCGGGCAAGATTAGCCAGTGGCTCATGGAACGTGCCCATGAAGAAGGGCTTCGTCCTGTTGATGTCGTCCTAACTTCAGCTCAAAATAAACATGCCATTAAGGAAGTCATTGACAAGATTGAACACTACCGTAAGGGCCGCGATGTCTATGTGGTCGGTGTAACCAACGTTGGAAAATCAACTCTTATCAATGCTATTATCCAAGAAATCACGGGTGACCAGAATGTCATCACGACTTCGCGCTTCCCAGGGACAACCTTGGATAAGATTGAGATTCCGCTTGACGACGGATCTTATATTTACGATACGCCGGGAATCATCCACCGTCACCAGATGGCCCACTACTTGACGGCCAAAAACCTCAAGTATGTCAGCCCTAAAAAGGAAATCAAACCTAAAACCTATCAGCTCAATCCTGAACAAACCCTGTTTTTAGGAGGTCTCGGACGTTTTGACTTCATTGCGGGTGAGAAGCAAGGTTTCACTGCCTTCTTTGACAATGAACTCAAACTCCATCGTACCAAGCTAGAAGGAGCTAGTGCTTTCTACGATAAGCATCTCGGAACACTTTTGACACCACCAAATAGCAAGGAAAAAGAAGATTTCCCAAGGCTAGTCCAGCATGTATTTAACATTAAGGAAAAGACAGATTTAGTCATCTCTGGACTCGGCTGGATCCGCGTAACAGGCACAGCAAAAGTCGCCGTCTGGGCACCAGAAGGCGTCGCCGTCGTCATACGAAAAGCAATAATTTAAAATAAAATCGCTGAGCGAACAAAGTGAGCTCATAAAAAGATAGTTATTGCCGTGGTGTCTTGCCAATCGATAGATTGGCAAGGGGCACAATTGAGACCAAGGCTCAATTGTGAGGTCAGGAAATCCATTTTTCAAAGATGAGATCTTTGGAAAATTAGTTCCGATCGTCCCTCACCACCTAAAATAACTATCAAAAAAACAAGGAAGAAATTATGTCATTAACATCAAAACAACGTGCCTTCCTCAACAGCCAGGCACACACTCTCAAACCCATCATCCAAATCGGGAAAAATGGTCTCAACGACCAAATCAAAACCAGCGTTCGTCAAGCTCTTGACGCCCGCGAATTGATTAAGGTAACTCTCTTGCAAAATACAGATGAAAATATCCACGAAGTCGCTGAAATCTTGGAAGAAGAAATCGGTGTGGATACAGTCCAAAAAATTGGACGCATCTTGATTTTATTTAAACAATCTAGCAAGAAAGAAAATCGCAAGATTTCTAAAAAAGTCAAAGAAATCTAAAAACCTACTCCAAATAACTGTTTTTACAGAGAAATAAAGGAGACTAGCCTATGGCAATTGAACTATTAACTCCCTTTACCAAGGTAGAGTTGGAGCCAGAAATCAAGGAGAAAAAACGCAAACAAGTCGGGATTTTAGGGGGCAATTTTAACCCCGTTCACAATGCCCATCTCATTGTTGCGGATCAAGTGCGCCAGCAGTTGGGACTAGATCAAGTTCTGCTTATGCCTGAATACCAACCTCCTCATGTAGATAAAAAGGAAACAATCCCTGAACACCATCGTCTCAAGATGCTTGAGTTGGCGATTGAGGGGATTGAAGGTCTGGACATTGAAACCATTGAGTTGGAGCGCAAGGGCATTTCCTATACCTACGACACCATGAAAATCTTGACAGAGCAACATCCAGATACGGATTATTACTTTATCATCGGTGCCGACATGGTGGACTATTTGCCTAAGTGGTATCGAATTGATGAACTGGTTGATATGGTTCAGTTTGTGGGAGTTCAGCGCCCACGCTATAAGGCTGGCACTTCCTATCCAGTTATCTGGGTGGATGTGCCTCTCATGGATATCTCATCTAGCATGGTGCGTGACTTCCTGGCCCAAGGTCGGAAACCCAACTTTCTCCTACCTCAGCCTGTGCTAGATTTCATCGAGAAGGAGGGGCTCTACTGATGGCCTATCAAGACTATATCAACTGCTCCCGTGAGGCTTTGTTAGAAAAAATGGCAGAGCTTCTACCTGAAAAACGCTTAACCCATTGTCTAGGTGTGGAGCGTGCAGCCATAGAACTGGCGGAGAGATTTGGAGTCGATGCCGAGAAAGCAGGCTTAGCAGGGCTCCTTCATGACTATGCTAAAAAGCTGTCAGATCAGGAATTTTTAGACTTGATTGACCGTTATCAGCTAGACCCTGACCTCAAAAACTGGGGCAATAATGTCTGGCATGGGCTGGTTGGTATCTACAAGATTCAAGAAGATTTGGATTTGCATGATACAGAAATCCTGCGAGCCATTGAAATCCATACAGTCGGTGCTGGTCAGATGACAGATTTAGATAAGGTCATCTATGTCGCAGACTATATCGAGCACAATCGAGCCTTTCCTGGAGTAGACCAGGCGCGTGAGATTGCAAGTCAATCGCTCAATAAGGCGGTGGCCTATGAAACAGCTCGTACCGTGGAGCATCTAGCTCATCAGGGATTTCCCATCTATCCCCAAACCCTTGAAACCTATAACGCCTTTGTGCACTATTTGAAAGAGGACTAAATGAAGACGGCTTTTATAATCATTGATGTTCAGAATATTTTAGTGGAAACCGGTTTTCAGACAAATAGTCTATTGGAAAAAATTTCTTATTTACAAAACCAGGCTAGAAGTAAGAATATCGAAATTATTTATGTTCAACATATTGAGAACGCTGAAGCTCAAACATCAGAAGATTGGCAGTTATCTGAGCTTTTAAACCGAAAACCTGATGAAAAGGTCTTTCAGAAGAAGTATAACAGTATTTTCAAAGAAACTGGTTTAAAAGAATATTTGGATAAACAGGGGATTGAAAAATTAGTTTTATGTGGTATGCAGACAGAATATTGTGTGGATACCTCTGTCAAGGTTGCTTTTGAATATGGCTATCAGCTTATTATTCCAGAAGGAACTTGCACAACGTTTGATGGGAAAGACATTCCAGCAGAAACGATAAATGAATTCTATGAGGGTATTTGGGAGGGGCGCTTTGCAGATGTCCTAGATTACAAACATATTTTCTAGAAAGAGGACTAAATGAACGAAAAAGAATTACTAGAACTAGTCGTGAAAGCGGCTGATGAGAAACGTGCGGAGGATATCCTTGCACTCGACGTACAAGATTTGACCAGCGTGACGGACTACTTTGTCATCACGAGCTCGATGAATAGCCGTCAGTTGGACGCTATTGCTGATAACATTCGTGAAAAAGTAGCCGAAGCTGGTGTTAAAGGCAGCCATGTCGAAGGCGATGCGGCAGGAGGCTGGGTCTTGCTAGACCTTGGTGGTGTCGTTGTGCATATCTTCTCAGAAGAAATGCGTGCCCACTATAACTTAGAAAAACTATGGCATGAGGCGAATTCAGTAGATATTTCAGAAGCTCTTGCTTAGAAGATGAACTCAGTTGTAGTCAACTGGGTTTCTTTGCTTATTTTAGAAAAATTGATAGAAAGGTAAAGAGCTAGTGGTGTTTGCCATTGAGGCTCTTGGTATCATGATTATGGCAACTTATGAAACCTTTGCGGCTGTTTACGATGTTGTGATGGATGATAGTTTATACGATAAATGGACGGATTTTTCGCTGCGTCATTTGCCTAAGACCAAGGAGAGAAAGAAACTCTTGGAACTGGCTTGTGGAACAGGAATTCAATCGGTGCGCTTCTCTCAGGCTGGTTTTGATGTGACTGGACTGGACTTGAGTGCTGATATGTTGAAAATTGCCGAAAAGAGAGCTGCTTCAGCCAAGCAAAAGATTGATTTCATTGAAGGAAATATGCTGGATTTGTCCAAGGCAGGTCAATATGATTTTGTCACTTGTTATTCGGACTCAATCTGCTACATGCAGGATGAAGTGGAAGTAGGGGACGTTTTTAAGGAAGTCTATAATGCTCTTAATGAAGACGGAGTTTTCATCTTTGACGTGCATTCGACTTACCAGACAGATGAAGTTTTTCCAGGCTATTCCTACCATGAAAATGCGGAAGATTTCGCTATGCTTTGGGACACCTATGAGGATTCAGCACCACATTCTATCGTACATGAGCTGACCTTCTTTATCAAGGAGGATGACGGTTCCTTTAGTCGTCACGATGAAGTGCATGAGGAGCGGACCTATGAGGTCTTGACCTATGATATTTTGTTGGAACAGGCTGGATTCAAGTCCTTCAAACTCTATGCGGACTTTGAGGACAAGGAGCCAACAGAAACTAGCACCCGTTGGTTTTTTGTGGCGCAGAAGTAGGAGATCACTATGACCATCACGGGTATTATCGCGGAGTTTAATCCTTTTCATAATGGACACAAATACCTGCTGGAACAGGCTGAAGGACTGAAAGTCGTGGCTATGTCTGGAAATTTCATGCAGAGAGGCGAGCCTGCTATTGTAGATAAGTGGACACGGACCCAGATGGCGCTGGAAAACGGAGCAGATCTGGTAGTGGAATTGCCCTTTTTAGTCAGTGTTCAGGCAGCTGATTTCTTCGGTCAAGGAGCTGTGGATATCTTGGCTCGCTTGGGCATTGATAATCTAGCTTTTGGGACAGAGGAAGTTCTGGATTACCAGGAAATCGCTGACTTATACACAGAGCAAGGTGCTGAGATGGAGAAATTTGTGGAAAATCTGCCTGATTCCCTTTCCTATCCCCAGAAAACCCAAGCCATGTGGAAGGAATTTGCTGGTCTTGATTTTTCAGGTAATACCCCCAATCATGTTCTTGCTCTCGCTTATGCCAAGGCGGTTGCGGGACGAAATATCAAGATGCATCCAATTCAACGTCAGGGGGCGGGTTACCATTCTGTGGATAAAGATGTGGACTTTGCCTCGGCTACAGCCCTCCGTCAGCACCAGAGAGATACAGATTTCTTAGAACGCTTTATGCCTTCTGTTGCTCTATTTGAGCAGGCTAATAAGGTGAGCTGGGAAGACTATTTTCCCTTGCTCCGCTATCAAATCTTATCAAATCTCGACCTAACCACCATCTATCAGGTCAATCAAGAAATGGCAGTGCGCATCAAGGATGCTATCAAGATAGCCCAATCTGTGGAAGACTTGGTTGAAGCGGTTGCGACCAAGCGTTACACCAAGGCGCGTGTCAGACGCCTCTTGACCTATATCTTGGTGCAAGCTAGAGAAGGTGACTTGCCAGAAGCCATTCATGTCCTTGGATTTACTGAAAAAGGCAGGCAACATCTCAAGTCTTTGAAAGGTCAGGTCAGTCTAGTCAGCCGAATTGGCAAAGAACCTTGGGATGTCATGACTCAAAAGTCAGACCAGATTTACCAACTAGGAAATCCAAGTATAGCAGACCAGAATTTTGGAAGAGTGCCGATAAGAATAGAAACAAACTAAGTCTACTGAAAGGTGGACTTTTTGAGATTTTTTACGAATAAATAGATAGAAAAGAAAATCTTGTACAAGTTCCTGACAATTTCTTTCTTTTTGTGTATAATAGTGGAAAAGAGGTAAAACGAGGTATGGTTATGGAAGCAGTTCTTTACTCAACATTCCGAAATCATTTAAAAGACTACATGAAGAAGGTCAATGATGAATTTGAGCCTTTAACGGTGGTTAACAAAAATCCAGATGAGGACATTGTAGTTCTTTCAAAGAGCGAATGGGACAGTATTCAGGAAACCCTGAGAATCGCTCAAAATAAGGAGTTATCAGACAAGGTTTTGCGAGGAATGGCTCAAGTCCGTGCTGGAAGCACTCAAGTCCATGTTATTGAGGAGTGAGGAATGCTGCTCAAGTTTACAGAAGATGCCTGGGTTGATTATTGCTACTGGCAAAATCAGGATAAGAAAACCCTAAAACGAATAAACAAACTAGTCAAGGATATTCAACGTGATCCCTTTACAGGAATAGGTAAGCCAGAACCACTCAAGTATGACTACCAAGGAGCCTGGTCACGTCGTATCGACGCAGAAAATCGCTTGATTTATATGATGGATGGAGATAGCGTGGCTTTCTTGTCCTTTAAAGATCATTACTAAGTCTACTGCGAAGTAGGCTTTTTATTTTTTAAATTTTTATTAGTAAGTTTAAGATAAAGTTTTTTGGAAAATGACAGAAGCCCTAGTACAAAAGACAAAAACTCAGTAAAGAAATTTAGTATATGAACTTCTATCTTTACCCTTGAATACGCTTTATAACTCGTATTTTGTGGTATAATGAAGAGAATTGTTAATAATAAAAACAGGGGAAGTAAATGTCTAATTTCAAAGAAAAATTACCACTATTCCAAGCAAATGACATCCAAATTTCTAATGATGTCAATACGGTTTGGTCTATCGCTAACACCCTTAGAGGAGCTTATCGAGCAGATAAGTATCGCGATGTCATCATTCCAATGTTTGTCCTGACTCGTTTAGAAGCTGCCTTGCTGCCAACCAAGGATCAGGTGGTAGCACAATACAAAGCAAATCCCAATACACCTGAGAAAGTGTTGGAGAAACTTTCAGGCTATCGTTACTACAATGTTAGTCCTTTTACGTTGGCAAATCTTCAAAACGATCCAAATGCAATCGAGGAGAATTTTCTAGCCTATCTGGATGGCTATTCCTATCGTGTCAAGGACATCATTGAAAACCTAAAATTTAAAGAGCAAGTCCGTACCCTAGCCCAGAGTGGTCGTCTTTTCACGGTTATTAAAAAGTTCTCTCAAATTGATTTGTCTCCAAGTTCAGTTGATTCTATGCGTATGGGATACATGTTTGAGGATATCATCCGCCGATTTTCTGAAAATGAGGAAGCGGGGTCTCACTATACCCCTCGTGAAGTTATCGCTCTGATGGTCAACCTACTCTTGATTGAGGCAGACGAAGAACTTTTTGTTGATAAAAAAGAGTTGAAAATACTAGACATGGCCGCTGGAACTGGGGGAATGCTGGCTACAGCTAAAAGCTATATCCGTCAGTTGAATACGGGAGCCACTGTCCGTCTCTTTGGTCAGGAAGTTTTGCCTGAAACCTTTGGGATTGGTCGTGCAGATATGCTAATTCGTCAGGAAGACTCTGATTATTTTGTGAAGGTGGATACCTTAAAAGATCCAGATCCTTTCCCAGATACTAAGATGAGCTTTGTCATCGCTAACCCTCCCTTTGGTCAAGCTTGGGGTGGTAAGGATGCGGATGATGGGGTTGAGGATGCAGTTAAGAAAGATCATCAACTCTTTGATAAAACAGAAGGTCGTCAAGGTCGTTTTGTTGCGACTCCAGGAACTGGAGATGCTCAACTACTCTTCCATCTTCATGCTCTTGCAAAATTAGAAGAAAATGGCCGTGCAGCCATCATTTCAAATGGGTCTCCCCTCTTTTCAGGTGGGACGTCATCGGGAGAAAGTCAGATTCGCCGTTATATCCTTGAGAATGATTTGCTAGAAGCTATAGTCGCCCTTCCAGGTCAATTTTTCTATAACACAGGAATTGGGATTTATATCTGGATTTATAATAAAAACAAGTCTCCTGAGCGCCAGAACAAGGTTCAGTTTATCGATGCGACGGAGGAGTTTATTCCTCTACGTAAATCTCTAGGTCAAAAACGCCGTGAGTTGTCCCAAGATAATATCCGTCAGATCCTTCACTGGTACGATGATTTTCAAGAAAATGACCATGTAAAAATCTTTGACAATCAAGAGTTTCTCTATCGAGAGTTTACAGTTATGCAACCTCTGCAACGTCGTGGCCATATAAGTGAAGAAACAATTGAGAAAGCGAAAAGTGTTCCTTTCCTAGCTAAACTATTTGATGAATACAAGTATCAAGAATTGCTAGAGATGGAACCACGTTCAGCCAAGGATGAGAAAAAATTACAGGATCTTGTAGCTGGTAAGATCAAGCAAGAAGCTATCCTGACAGCTCTTGCTAAGGGAAGCTCTGATAAGACCTATCCTAACTTTGAGAACTTTGCCCAAGTCATCAAGGACTTGCTGGGAGAGTTTAAGCTTACGCCTGCCAATGTCAATGCGCTAGCCTTAGCTATGAGTGAAATGGACAAAACAGCAGAAGTTATCCGAACCAAGAGGAAAGACAAGGCAAATGAGATTGCCGATGGGATTGTCTATGATAAGACCACCAAGGACAGTGAAATCGTTAAGCTGACAGAGGATGTGGAAACCTACTTTGCGCGTGAGGTCTATCCCCATGTACCTGACGCCCACTACTGGTTTGATGAGGAAAAGGGCTATGGAGCCGAGATTCCTTTTACCCGCTATTTCTATCACTACCAAGCACCAGAGAGTGCTGAGAAGTTATTGGCAGAGTTCTATGACTTGGAAGCAGAACTACAGACTCTCTTGGAGGAACTAAAACATGACTAGGATGAAAGAGAGTGGCATTGACTGGATCGGACAGATACCAGAAGAGTGGGAGATTTCTAAAATAAAATTCACAACACAGCTTAATGGTAGAATTGGTTGGCAAGGATTAACATCAGCTGAATATAAAGAAGAAGGACCATATTTAATTACTGGAACTGACTTTCACAATGGAACAATTAATTTTGAAACAGCTGTACATATTGATGAAAAACGTTGGTCAGAAGCTTCACAGATTCAAGTTGAAAATGGTGACTTACTAATTACGAAAGATGGTACGGTAGGTAAAGTAGCTATTATTTCAGGGCTTGATGATAAAGCTTCGTTAAATAGTGGTGTGTTAAGAATCCAAACAATTGATGAGATTGATAGAAAATTTTTATACTATGTTTTATTATCAGATGAATTTTGGATGTGGTTTAACTATACAAATTCAGGGGCTAGCACCATTTTACATTTGTATCAAAATGTATTTGATGAATTCACTTTTACATTTCCTCAAAAAAATGAACAACAAAAAATTGCTGATTTTCTAGATAAGAAAACCGCCCAGTTAGATAAAGCTAAAGCATTACTGGAGGAGCAGATTCAAAAGCTCAAAGATTACCGCTCTAGCTTGATTTATGAGACTGTCACAAAAGGACTGGATAAAACAGTCCCAATGAAAGATTCGAGTATCGACTGGATTGGAGAGGTGCCTGAAGGGTGGGGAGTGAAACGATTAAAATATTTGGTAGAAATTTCAACTGGAACAAGTAACACTCAAGATAGGACTGTAGAGAGCGAAGGATATCCTTTCTTTGTTAGATCTCAAAATGTTGAAAAACTTCCGACATATACTCATGATACAGAGGCTATTTTAACAGCTGGTGATGGGGTAGGAGTAGGGAAAGTTTTCCATTATTATAAGGGGAAATTTACTGCTCATCAAAGAGTGTATATTTTATCAAATTTTAAAAATATTGAAAGTAAATTTTTATTTTACTATGTATCAATTAATTTAAAAAATGAAGTATCATTAGGGGAAGCAAAATCAACTGTAGATTCTATACGAATGCCTATGTTATCGAATTTTATGGTATCAATACCTTCATCTACCGAACAACATAATATTTCTAATTATTTAGATTGTGAAATTAAGCGAATTCAGGCAATGATTGAAATCAAACAAAATCAAATTGAAAATATTGATAAACAACGACAAACTCTTATTTATGATTATGTGACAGGGAAGAGGAGGGTGTAATGGATACAGAAATAGGAGAATATAGTTATTCTATTCGATGGATTTTTGAGGATTCTAAAAAACATGAGTTAGATGCTAAGACACTATTAAAATCTGAACAAAATTTAGCTGATTTTTTATATGAAATAACCAATCAATTTGGTCTCTCAATTGAAATTAGAGCATTGGCGAGAGATAAAGGCAGTTTTAAATCGGAGTTTAAAATTTTATGGAAAAAGAATCTAGACAAAATTTTTATAGCTGGTATTACGTCTATTATTTCAATAAGTCTTACTGCTTTTTTTCAACAAGTTCAAGAACCTAAAAGTACAACGTTAGATCGTGAAAAATTAGTACTTGATTTACAAGAAAAAATAAATAAGGGAGATCTGACACTAGAGCAGGCAAAGATATACATTGAAGAATTTTCTAGCCTTGCTAAGTACAAAAATGCTTTTTTTAAAGCAAATAAAATTGATAAAGAGATTTCAGAAATCGAGATAACACAAGAAGGAAAAGTAACCAGTAATATAGGTAGTGGCGAATTTGATAATTACATTTCTAATAATCAGACTAGTGAGACAGTTATTTACGATGCTAAAGTTTATATTATATCTCCTGTGTTAGTAGCTGGTGTAACAGAAAAGTGGACAGGTGAGTATGAAGGGGATAAAATACGTTTTAGTGTCAAAGACAAGGACTTTTTAGAAAAATCACAAAACAAAGTTATTTCGTTCAACACAGGTTTTTTCATAAGATGTAAATTACGAAAGATTGATAAAAGTATTGCTGGTAAGGAGCAGTGTGCATGGGAAGTTCTGGAAGTTACTCATTATGCTGTAGATGATGAACATGTCGTCGAATTTGAACACCGTATAAAATCTAAGAATAAAGAAATTTCTGGTCAAATGACCTTATTTGACTGATAGAAATTTGATTGGAATGTATCGAATAATATAATTTTAAAATCAAGAAAGTGAGAAACTATGGCAAATTTGGGCTTAAAGGAGCGCTATGATTTCCAGCAGTGGATTATCAAAGACTTGAAAGAAAAAAATGGCTATATCCAGCGGGACGCTACTTGCTACGATCCTAGATTAGCCATGGATGTGGAACTCCTGTGGGATTTTCTGATGGAGACCCAGGAGGAGACCATGGACTATCTCCTTAAAAAACTGAGTAAGGAGACAATCGTCAATCTGATTAATAAAGAAATCGTCAAGGGTGGCTTTTTATTCGCCTTAAAAGAGGGAATCTTTATTGAAAATAAACAACTTCGTCTTCTTTATCGTAAACCTGCGACTAGTTTTAATGAAAAGACTGTTCAACAATACCAAGCCAATTGTCTATCTGTTATGGAAGAAGTGGTTTATGAGGAGAGCGACCGCATTGACCTTGTTATCTTTATCAATGGATTAGCACTATTTGCTATCGAACTTAAGTTTAATCCCAGTGGTCAGTCTGTACAGGATGCTATCAGGCAGCTCAAGGGACGCAATCCTAAGAATCGTCTTTTCCGTTTTGAACAGGGAGTCTTGGCTTCCTTTGCAGTGGATACCCTAGAAGTCTATATGACGACGCAATTGAAAGGACAAGAAACCTATTTTCTACCTTTTAATGTGGGGAAAGGGGAAGGTATTGAGATGGGAAGTGGCAACCCTCACAACCCTGATGGTGTCGATACAGACTACTTGTGGCTTGATGTCTTGACCAAGGATAGTATTCTCCAGTTAATAGAGAGTTTTATCTTTTTTGAGATGGATAAGCATAAAAAGAAGACCCTGATTTTCCCGAGATACCATCAGCGAAGAGCAGTTAGCCGTCTCCTAGAGGACATGAAAGTCAACCATACTGACAGTAATTATCTGATTCAGCATTCGGCTGGTTCTGGTAAAACCAATACCATAGCATGGTTGGCTCATAGTTTGGTATCGCTCCATGATGAACAAAATCAAAATATTGTGGATACTGTATTAATCGTTACAGACCGTATCGTAGTTGACCGTCAATTACAAGAAGCGGTCAAGGAAATCTCCCACAAGCCTGGAGTGGTCAAGGTAATGGGCGACAAAGAAACCTCCAGTGACTTAGCGGATGCGATTGCAGGAAATACAAAAATCATAGCTACGACTATTCATAAGTTTGCCCAAATCAACCAATCTAACTGGATGTCTGTAGGGAATACTGCGAAAAAGAAATTTGCCATCCTGATTGATGAAGCTCACAGTTCAACGACAGGATCCTATATGAGTTCGGTTAGTCAAGTCTTGACAGAAACAGATACAGAAGATGGAACTATCGATGAGATTCAAGAAGTAAGTGTTGCGGACGCTATCGAGAAGGAGATTGCTCGGACAGGTAAGCAGGACAATGTCTCAATCATTGCCTTCACTGCAACTCCCAAGGCGACAACTCTACAGCTATTTGGTACAACACAAGCAGATGGTTCTAAAGCTCCTTTTGATGTTTATAGTATGAAGCAAGCTATTGAGGAAGGTTTTATTCTAGATGTTTTAGATAACTATACGACTTATAAGACCTATTACAAGCTCAATAAAGCAGTCGAAGAAGATCCTGAGCTAAAAACGACTCTTGCCAAGCGTAAGATTGCAAAGTTTGTAGAATTATCTGATGAAAATATCAATCAAAAGGTTGAAATTATCATGGATCACTTTATCAGTCATGATATTATGGCTGAATTGGGTGGTCAAGGTAAGGCTATGATTGTGACTTCGGGTCGTGAGGCAGCAGTTAAGTATCAATTGGCCTTTCAAAAGTACTTCAAAGACCACAGTATCACCAGTATTGGAACCCTGATTGCCTTTTCTGGCAAGGTTGATTACCAAGGTAGTGAATATACTGAGTCGCAAATGAATCAGGTCAAGGAAGATTATTTGAAAGATCATTTTGATACGGAGGACTACCAAATCCTGATTGTGGCAAATAAGTATCAGACAGGGTTTGATCAACCAAAACTGGTTGCTATGTATGTGGATAAAAAGTTGCGAAGTGTTGCTGCGGTGCAAACATTGTCTCGTTTGAATCGTATCTATAGAGGCTACAACAAGAAGACCTTTATCCTTGATTTTAAAAATACTTATGACGATATTCGCTCAGCTTTTTCTCCCTACTACCGTGAGACTATTTTAGCAGATACAGTCACACCTAGCGATGTCTTGACCTTGGATCGGAAAATTGATGAGTATGGTATTTTGGACAGTGATGTTGTTCATGAGTTTAATCAATTCTTATACCAAGAAAAGAGAAACAGCAGAGAAAAACAAAAGATGGTTTCTCTGTTAAATCAAGGTTATGATAGAGTTAGACGGTTTGATGAGAAAGAACAACTTTCTATTCGAAAGGTTATTCGAGGTTTTCTTAGAATGTATACTTTCTTGATTCAGGCAACTGCTTATCAAAATGAAGTTCTGCACGAACGTTATAATTATCTGCAAAGCCTTGTCAAGATGATTGATGTTCGCATTGGAGGAAATGATTTTACAATAGCAGATAAGATCGTAGTGGACTATATGAAACATAAGCAAACAGGTTCTTTCAGGTCAGTTTCTGAATTGGAATATCATCCAGAGTTAATACTTACCAAGCCAAGTACTGGAGGTGTTACGACTGACCAGGAGAAGCGTTTATCTGAAATCTTAGATGAAATTAACGAACAGTTGGATTTGGATATTGATCACCAAGTCGGTCTAAGTGGAGCGGTATCCATTCGTGAATTGATGAAAAAGAATCCGAGACTAAAGCAATCTGCTCGTGTCAACTCCAGAGAAGACTTCGTTTTTGCTTTTGAAGAAGAGATTGACAATGCTCTCATAGAAGGATACTCTCAGAGTCAAGATTTATTTGGTGCTCTATTAAATAATGATTCTTTCAAGAAGAGATTAGCAGATATATTTATTGATGATGTGTTCAAAAGTTTGAAGGGATCCGAAGAAGTGTAATCCTAAAATTCAGACTAATTTCCCCAAAACATATTCTATTTTAGGTTTGTGAAAATCACTTTTTTATGGTAGAATGTAAAAGAATGTATGTCATTCGGAATAACAATAAAATGAGGTAAAAACATGGAAATCATGTCGCTTGCGATTGCTGTTTTTGCCGTCATCATTGGTTTAGTCATTGGATATGTCAGCATCTCAGCTAAGATGAAATCATCTCAGGAAGCTGCGGAGTTGATGCTTTTAAATGCTGAACAAGAAGCAACTAATTTACGTGGACAAGCTGAGCGTGAAGCGGATTTACTTGTTAATGAAGCTAAGCGTGAAAGCAAGTCTCTTAAAAAAGAAGCACTATTGGAGGCCAAAGAAGAAGCCAGAAAATACCGTGAAGAAGTGGACGCTGAATTCAAATCAGAACGTCAAGAACTCAAACAAATCGAAAGTCGTTTGACAGAGAGAGCTACTAGCCTTGACCGTAAGGACGACAATTTGACGAGTAAAGAACAAACACTTGAACAAAAAGAACAAAGTATTTCTGATAGAGCGAAAAACCTTGATGCGCGTGAAGAGCAATTAGAGGAAGTCGAAAGACAAAAAGAAGCAGAACTAGAGCGTATTGGTGCCCTGTCTCAGGCAGAAGCACGAGATATTATCTTGGCTCAGACAGAGGAGAACTTGACCAAGGAGATTGCCAGCCGTATTCGTGAAGCTGAGCAAGAGGTCAAGGAACGTTCTGACAAAATGGCCAAGGACATCCTGGTTCAAGCTATGCAACGTATTGCTGGTGAATATGTAGCGGAGTCAACAAACTCAACAGTTCATCTACCAGACGATACTATGAAGGGACGCATTATTGGTCGTGAAGGTCGTAACATTCGTACCTTTGAAAGTTTGACAGGGGTCGATGTGATTATCGACGATACACCAGAAGTGGTGACCTTGTCAGGATTTGACCCGATTCGTCGTGAGATTGCCCGTATGACTATGGAAATGTTGCTCAAAGATGGTCGTATCCACCCAGCTCGTATCGAAGAGTTGGTTGAGAGAAACCGTCAAGAGATCGACAATAAAATCCGTGAATACGGTGAGGCCGCTGCCTATGAGATTGGTGCGCCAAACCTTCATCCAGACTTGATGAAGATTATGGGTCGTTTGCAATTCCGCACTTCTTATGGACAAAATGTTTTGCGTCATTCGATTGAGGTTGCTAAGTTGGCTGGTATTATGGCCAGTGAGCTTGGTGAAAATGCGGCTCTTGCCCGTCGTGCTGGCTTCCTTCACGATATCGGGAAAGCCATTGACCGTGAGGTTGAAGGTAGCCACGTTGAAATCGGTATGGAATTGGCTCGTAAGTATAAGGAACACCCAGTTGTGGTCAATACGATTGCTAGCCACCATGGCGATGTTGAAGCTGAGAGCGTGATTGCAGTGATCGTCGCTGCAGCAGATGCCTTGAGCGCAGCCCGTCCAGGTGCTCGTAGTGAGTCTCTTGAAAGCTACATCAAACGTCTTCATGATTTGGAAGAAATTGCTAACGGCTTTGAAGGAGTACAAACTAGCTTTGCCCTTCAAGCAGGACGTGAAATTCGTATCATGGTCAATCCAGGACAAATCAAGGACGACAAAGTCACAATCTTGGCTCACAAAGTTCGTGAGAAAATTGAAAACAATCTCGATTACCCAGGAAATATCAAGGTAACCGTGATTCGCGAGCTTCGTGCAGTAGATTATGCTAAATAAATAAGAAAGAGCAGTTGAAAAATTACTGCTTTTTTGTTACACTAGATAGAAAGACTGTAGAAGGATAGTTTGTGTAAAATGCTACTATCTGAAGGAAAATTTTATTTTATTTTTACAGACTGACTAAAAGGAGACACAATGGCAGACCGAGGCTTACTAATCGTTTTTTCTGGTCCTTCAGGGGTTGGAAAAGGAACGGTTAGAAGAGAGATTTTTGAGAGTTCTGAAAACCAATTTCAATACTCTGTATCGATGACGACACGCGCACAACGTCCTGGAGAAGTGGACGGTGTTGACTATTTCTTCCGTACTCGTGAAGAGTTTGAAGAGCTGATTCGTCAAGGACAGATGTTGGAATACGCAGAATATGTCGGCAACTACTATGGAACTCCTCTGACCTATGTCAATGAAACCTTGGACAAGGGAATCGATGTTTTCCTTGAAATTGAGGTTCAGGGCGCTCTTCAGGTCAAGAAAAAGGTTCCAGATGCTGTCTTTATCTTCCTGACACCACCAGATTTGGATGAATTGCAAGATCGTTTGGTAGGACGTGGAACAGACAGTGCAGAAGTAATTGCTCAGCGAATCGAAAAAGCCAAGGAAGAAATTGCCCTCATGCGTGAGTATGATTATGCGATCGTCAACGATCAGGTGCCCCTAGCTGCTGAGCGTGTCAAACGTGTGATCGAAGCAGAACACTTCCGTGTGGATCGTGTCATTGGTCACTATCAGGAGATGTTACCAAAATCTCCAACTACTCGATAAAATTTAGAAAATAGGTACAAGTAAATGATGTTAAAACCCTCTATTGATACCTTGCTCGACAAGGTTCCTTCAAAATATTCACTCGTAATCTTGGAAGCAAAACGTGCCCACGAATTGGAAGCAGGTGCGCCAGCAACTCAAGGTTTCAAGTCTGAAAAATCAACTCTTCGCGCTTTAGAAGAAATCGAATCAGGAAACGTTACAATTCACCCAGATCCAGAAGGAAAACGTGAAGCAGTGCGTCGCCGTATCGAAGAAGAAAAACGCCGCAAAGAAGAAGAAGAAAAGAAAATCAAAGAGCAAATCGCTAAAGAAAAAGAAGATGGTGAAAAGATTTAAGGTTGGGGGGACTCAATCTTATTTTTTCTATTGCAAGAATGTACTGACAAGGAGGAGGTGAGAAGATGACCCTAGCTAAGATTATCGTAGATGTGCCCTTGATGCAGACGGACCAGCCCTATAGTTACAGAATTCCTGAGGAATTTGAGGGAATGTTGGAAGTTGGAATGCGGGTACATGTGCCTTTTGGTAAGGGGAATCGCCTGATTCAAGGAATTGTTCTTGGTTTGAAGTCTCAATCAGAAGGAGAAGAGATAGAGCAAGATTTAAAAGATATTGCCGAGGTGCTGGATTTTTCTCCTGTTCTCACGCAAGAACAACTCTGGCTGGCTGAGGAGTTACGCAAGTCCGTCTTCTCTTACAAGATCTCCATCCTCAAGGCTATGTTACCGGGATTTCTGAACTCTAGCTATGACAAGATTCTCTATCCTATGGCAGGTCTGAGTCAGGAAGACCGAGAGCGCTTGTTTGGTTCAGAAGATTCGCTTGCCTTTTCTTCTCTGGATTTAGCTAAGCAAGCTGAAATGATGCGTTTGACTAGAAAAGGACTGCTTGGGCTAGAATATCAGGCAATTGATCAAAAGAAGGTCAAGACCCAGTCTTGGTATGAGGTGAATCTTGCTCAATTAGAAGATGTCGAGATTTCTGCACGTGCCAAGAAAAAGTTAGAATTGAGAGATTACTTGCTTTCTCATCCTGAGAGTGCTTCCTTGGCTAGTTTGCTAGAGTTCTATTCGAGGGACCAAGTTAACTTCTTTGTGGAACAAGGTGCTGTGACCATAGTTCAAAAGGAAGTTCAACGTTCGGCTGCTTATTTTGAAGGCATTGAGGCAAGTCAGCCTTTGGAGTTGAATCCAGAGCAAAGACAGGCGCGTGATGCAGTTGTCAGTGCGATTGGCAGTCATCAGCCTCCCTTCCTCCTTCAAGGGATTACAGGAAGTGGGAAGACCGAGGTTTACTTACAAATAATCCAAGGAGCCTTGGACAAGGGCAAAACAGCTATTTTGCTGGTGCCTGAGATTTCCTTGACTCCGCAAATGACAGAGCGTTTTATTGCACGTTTTGGAGGCAAGGTAGCCATTCTTCACTCAGGCCTATCCAATGGTGAAAAGTACGACGAATGGCGCAAGGTGGAGAGAGGTCATGCCCAAGTTGTGGTTGGCGCCAGATCGGCCATCTTTGCTCCGCTGAAAAATCTAGGTGTTATGATTATCGATGAGGAGCATGAAGCGACTTATAAGCAGGACAGCAATCCACGCTACCATGCCAGAGAGGTGGCTATTTTACGGGCACAGTGTAATCAAGCGGCTTTAGTCCTTGGTTCTGCAACGCCGAGCTTAGAGAGCCGTGCGAGGGCTGGCAAAGGCGTCTATCAACACTTACATCTAACCCAACGTGCCAATCCTTTGGCTAGGATCCCTGAGGTTCAAGTGATTGACTTTCGTGACTATATCGGACAAAACGAGACGTCAAACTTTACGCCTCCTTTGCTAGAAGCCATCCAAGACCGTCTGGCTAAAAAAGAGCAGGTGGTTCTCATGCTCAATCGTCGTGGTTATTCTAGCTTTGTCATGTGTCGGGAGTGTGGGACGGTGGATACGTGTCCTAACTGTGACATTTCCTTGACCTTGCACATGGATACCAAGACCATGAACTGCCATTATTGTGGTTTCTCGAAGGACATTCCTCAGGCCTGCCCTAACTGTAAGAGTCGCAGTATTCGTTACTACGGGACGGGAACTCAGAAGGCCTATGACGAGCTGGCAGAGCTTTTTCCTCAGGCACGCATTCTGCGCATGGATGTGGATACGACTCGCAAGAAAGGGAGTCATCAAGCTCTGCTTGACCAGTTTGGACAAGGGGAAGCGGATATTTTACTAGGTACTCAGATGATTGCCAAGGGATTGGATTTTCCCAATGTGACCCTAGTCGGAGTGCTCAATGCGGATACAGCCTTGAATCTGCCTGATTTCCGTTCTTCTGAGAGAACCTTCCAGCTCTTGACTCAGGTGGCAGGCCGTGCAGGCCGGGCTGAAAAAGCTGGTCAGGTCCTGATTCAGTCTTACAATCCTCAGCACTACGCTATTCGATTTGCCAAGGATCAGGACTACGAAGGCTTTTACGCTTATGAAATGGGAATCAGACGACAACTTGGTTATCCACCTTACTATTTCACGATTGGCATTACCCTTTCTCACAAGAAAGAAGAAGAGGTTGTCAAACGTGCCTATGAAGTTATGAACATTTTGCGATCAGGCTTGTCAGAGACCAGTCACATTCTGGGGCCAACGCCCAAACCCATTGCCCGTACCCACAACCTCTATCATTACCAGATTTTAATTAAATACCGTTTAGAAGATGAGCTGGGGCCGACCCTCAATCAGGTTTTGGCCCTGACTCAAGAACGGGAAAATAGTGAGCTCCGTCTCAGCATTGACCATGAGCCACAGCAATTTTTATAAGAAGGAGAAGATATGACAAAATTAATCTTTATGGGGACACCCGACTTTTCAGCAACAGTTTTAAAAGGGCTTTTGACAGATGACCGTTACGAAATTCTAGCCGTTGTGACCCAACCAGACCGTGCTGTCGGTCGTAAAAAAGTGATCCAAGAAACCCCAGTCAAGCAGGCTGCCAAAGAGGCAGGACTTCCTATCTACCAACCTGAAAAACTATCTGGAAGTCCAGAGATGGAAACTATTATGCAGCTAGGAGCAGATGGAATTGTGACTGCTGCTTTTGGGCAGTTTCTCCCAAGTAAACTCCTTGATAGCATGCACTTTGCGGTCAATGTTCACGCCTCCCTTCTTCCAAAACACCGAGGTGGTGCGCCTATCCATTACGCCTTGATTCAAGGGGATGAGGAAGCTGGCGTGACCATTATGGAAATGGTTAAGGAAATGGATGCAGGGGATATGATTTCTCGTCGCAGTATTCCTATCACAGATGAGGACAATGTTGGAACCTTGTTTGAGAAATTAGCTCTTGTTGGTCGTGACTTGCTTTTGGATACTTTGCCTGCCTACATTGCTGGTGACATCAAACCGGAACCGCAGGATCCGAGTCAGGTTACCTTCTCTCCAAATATCAAGCCAGAGGAAGAAAAACTGGACTGGAACAAAACCAATCGTCAACTCTTTAACCAAATCCGAGGCATGAACCCCTGGCCTGTTGCCCATACTTTCCTTAAGGGTGACCGCTTTAAGATTTATGAAGCCCTACCAGTAGAAGGTCAGGGAAATCCAGGAGAGATTCTCTCTATCGGCAAGAAAGAATTGATTGTCGCAACGGCAGAAGGGGCTCTATCCCTCAAACAAGTTCAGCCTGCTGGTAAACCTAAGATGGACATCGCTTCCTTCCTCAACGGAGTTGGACGGACATTGACTGTAGGAGAACGATTTGGTGACTAAAGTAGAAACGGCTAGAAGTTTAGCCCTAGCAGTATTAGAGGATGTTTTTATCAATCAAGCATACTCAAATATCGCCTTAAATAAACACCTCAAGGGGAGTCAGCTCTCTGCAGCAGACAAGGGCTTGGTAACCGAGTTGGTCTATGGAACGATAACCCGTAAACTGACTCTGGAATGGTACCTATCCCACTTTATCGAAGACAGAGACCAGTTAGACAGCTGGCTTTATGTCCTGCTTCTCATGAGTGCCTACCAGCTTCGCTATTTGGATAAGATTCCAGACCATGCTGTGGTCAATGAAGCAGTAGAATTGGCCAAAGTCCGTAAAAAAGGCAGTGAAAAATTGGTCAATGCCCTCCTTCGTCGTATCTTGCGTGAAGGCTGGCCAGATATTGCTAGCATCAAGCGAAAAAACAAGCGTGATTCCATTGCCTATTCTCTCCCGGTTTGGCTAGTTGCCAAGCTCAAGGAAGAATACGGAGAAGAGCGAGCACAAGCTATTTTTGAAAGCCTTTTGGTGCGAAACAAGGCCAGTATTCGTGTAACAGACCTAAGTCGAAAAGAGGAAATCCAAGCCTTGTTGGAGGCTAGTGATTCGTCCTTGTCTTCTTCTGGTCTGGTTAAGGAGCAGGGGCATTTTGCAGGCCATGATTTGTTTTCAGAAGGGGCTATAACCATCCAAGACGAATCCAGTCAATTGGTTGCTCCGACGCTTGATTTAAAAGGTGATGAACGAGTGCTTGATGCCTGTGCGGCTCCGGGTGGAAAAACAGCCCATATAGCCTCTTATCTCACGATAGGTCAGGTCACTGCTCTGGACTTGTACGACCACAAGTTGGATTTAATCCAAGAAAATGCCCAACGTTTAGGAGTTGCAGATCGGGTTCAAAGGCAAAAATTAGATGCCAGAAAGGTGCATGAGTTTTTTGGTCAGAATTCCTTTGATAAGATTTTGGTGGATGCTCCTTGTTCAGGAATCGGTCTTTTGCGCCGAAAACCAGACATCAAATACAATAAAGAAACGGCAGATTTCGCGTCATTACAGGAAATTCAGCTAGAAATATTAGGTAGTGTTTGTCAAACACTAGGCAAAGGTGGTATAATAACTTATAGTACCTGTACTATTGTCTCAGAGGAGAATTTTCAAGTCGTTGAAGCGTTTTTAGAAAGTCATCCTGAGTTCGAGCAGGTAAAGCTAGAACATGAATGTAAGGATATCATGAAAGACGGCTGTATCCTCATTACACCTGAATTGTATGGAAGTGATGGATTCTTCATCAGTCAATTTCGCAAGATATCGGATTAGGAAGGAACTGACACATGGAAATTTCATTATTAACAGATGTTGGTCAGAAACGGACAAATAACCAAGACTATGTCAACCACTATGTCAATAGAGCTGGACGTACCATGATTATTTTAGCTGATGGGATGGGAGGTCATCGCGCAGGGAATATCGCTAGTGAAATGGCGGTAACAGACCTAGGTATAGCTTGGGTCGATACCCAAATCGATACAGTCAATGAAGTGCGTGAATGGTTCGCCCATTACCTAGAAATTGAAAATCAAAAGATTCACCAGCTTGGTCAGGATGAAGCTTACAGAGGCATGGGAACTACTTTGGAAGTCCTTGCTATTATTGATAATCAGGCTATCTATGCTCATATTGGTGATTCGCGTATCGGCTTGATTCGTGGAGAAGAATACCATCAGTTGACGAGCGACCATTCCTTGGTCAATGAGTTGCTCAAGGCTGGTCAATTGACACCAGAAGAGGCAGAAGCTCATCCTCAAAAAAATATTATCACCCAGTCTATCGGGCAAAAAGATGAAATTCAGCCTGATTTTGGGACAGTTATCCTTGAGTCAGGTGACTATCTCTTGCTCAATAGTGACGGCTTGACCAACATGATTTCAGGCAGTGAGATTCGTGATATTGTAACCAGTGATATTCCTTTAGCAGATAAAACGGAGACACTTGTTCGTTTTGCTAACAATGCAGGAGGTTTAGACAACATTACGGTTGCCCTTGTTTCTATGAACGAGGAGGATGCAGAATGATCCAAATCGGCAAGATTTTTGCCGGACGCTATCGGATTGTCAAACAGATTGGTCGAGGAGGCATGGCGGATGTCTACCTAGCCAAAGACTTAATCTTAGATGGGGAAGAAGTGGCAGTGAAGGTTCTGAGAACCAACTACCAGACGGACCCGATAGCTGTAGCTCGTTTTCAGCGTGAAGCGAGAGCTATGGCAGATTTAGACCATCCTCATATCGTTCGGATAACAGATATTGGTGAGGAAGACGGTCAACAGTACCTAGCTATGGAGTATGTGGCTGGACTTGACCTTAAACGCTATATCAAGGAACACTATCCTCTTTCTAATGAAGAGGCCGTCCGTATCATGGGACAAATTCTTCTCGCCATGCGTTTGGCTCATACCAGAGGAATTGTTCACAGGGACTTGAAACCTCAAAACATCCTCTTGACACCAGATGGGACTGTCAAGGTTACAGACTTTGGGATTGCAGTAGCCTTTGCTGAGACGAGTCTGACTCAGACTAACTCGATGCTGGGTTCAGTTCATTACTTGTCACCAGAGCAGGCGCGTGGTTCGAAGGCGACTGTACAAAGTGATATCTATGCCATGGGGATTATTTTCTATGAGATGCTGACAGGTCATATTCCTTATGACGGGGATAGTGCGGTGACCATCGCCCTCCAGCATTTCCAGAAACCACTGCCGTCCGTTATTGCTGAGAATCCATCTGTGCCCCAGGCTTTGGAGAATGTTGTTATCAAGGCAACTGCTAAGAAATTGACAGATCGCTATAAATCAGTTGCTGAAATGTATGTGGATTTGTCTAGTAGTTTGTCTTATAATCGTCGTAATGAACCAAAGCTGGTCTTTGACGATGCGACTAAGGCGGACACCAAGACTCTACCAAAAGTATCCCAGAGCACCTTGACCTCGATTCCTAAGGTTCAAGCGCAGACAGAACACAAACCAATCAAAAAAACAAGTCAGGCTGTGACAGAGGAAACTTACCAACCACAAGCACCGAAAAAACGTAGATTTAAGATGCGTTACCTGATTTTTTTGGCCAGCATTGTATTGGTGGCAGCTTCTCTTATTTGGATACTATCCAGAACTCCTGCAACCATTGCCATTCCAAATGTGGCAGGTCAGACAGTTGCGGAAGCCAAGGAAACGCTCAAGAAAGCCAATTTTGAGATTGGCGAGGAGAAGTCAGAGGCCAGTGAAAAGGTGGAAGAGGGGCGGATTATCCGTACAGATCCTGGCGCTGGAACTGGTCGAAAAGAAGGAACGAAAATCAATTTGGTTGTCTCATCAGGCAAGCAATCTTTCCAAATTAGTAATTATGTCGGCCGGAAATCCTCTGATGTCATAGCGGAATTAAAAGAGAAAAAAGTTCCAGATAATTTGATTAAAATTGAGGAAGAAGAGTCGAATGAGAGTGAGGCTGGAACGGTCATGAAGCAAAGTCTACCAGAAGGTACGACCTATGACTTGAGCAAGGCAACTCAAATTGTTTTGACAGTAGCTAAAAAAGCTACGACGATTCAATTAGGGAACTATATTGGACGGAACTCTACAGAAGTAATCTCAGAACTCAAGCAGAAGAAGGTTCCTGAGAATTTGATTAAGATAGAGGAAGAAGAGTCCAACGAAAGCGAACCAGGAACGATTATGAAACAAAGTCCAGGTGCAGGTATCCCTTATGATTTGAGTAAACCTACTCAAATCGTCTTGACAGTAGCTAAAAAAGTTACAAGTGTTGCCATGCCGAGTTACATTGGTTCCAGCTTGGAGTTTACTAAGAATAATTTGATTCAAATTGTTGGGATTAAGGAAGCCAATATAGAAGTGGTAGAAGTGACGACAGCGCCTGCAGGTAGTGCAGGAGGCATGGTTGTTGAACAAAGTCCTAGAGCAGGTGAAAAGGTAGACCTCAATAAGACAAGGGTCAAGATTTCAATCTACAAACCTAAAACAAGTTCAGCTACTCCTTAAAATCAGATGGATAATCAAAATGAGTAATCAATCTTTGTCATGTTTTCATGGCAAAGATTTTTTTTGACTCCGGATTTGTGATAGAATAGAAGAAGTTGATAAAAGGAGGAAAGCATGGAAGAATCAAAAGAATTAAACGCTGTTATCGATGTGATTATGCTAGCAGGAACCATTCTCCTTAAAAGTGGTTCAGAGATTCATCGTGTAGAAGATACCATGATTCGTATTGCGCATTCGCAGGGGATTGTGGATTGCAATGTTCTTGCCATGCCTGCTGCTATCTTTTTCTCCATTGAAAACACCAATATTTCGCGCATGAAGCGCGTGACCTCCTCTTCTTATAACATCGAAAAAGTTTGCGATGTCAACCAGATTTCTCGTCAACTGGTTGGGGGGCGGATTGATTTAGAGACAGCCTTCAAGCAATTGACGGCTTTGCAAGCCCAACCCCTTCCCTATACTAAGTTGCAGGTAACTCTGGCTGCGACCTTAAGTGCTCCTTTCTTTTCGGTTATGTTTAGTGGAAATATCTACGACGCACTTGGGGCAGGAGTGGCGACCTTATTTGGTTTTGCCTTTTCCCTTTATGTGGAGAAGTTTATCCGAATTCCCTTTGTGACAGCCTTTGCTGGAGCCTTTGTCTTTGGGATGATTGCCCAGTTTTGGGCTCGCTACACAGGCTTTCCTTCAACGGCAGATTTGATTATAGCTGGTGCGGTCATGCCGTTTGTTCCAGGAATTGCCTTGACCAATGCGGTTCGTGATATTATGACCAACCACATAAACTCTGGTATGAGCAAGATGTTTGAATCCCTACTCATTACCCTTGCTTTAGGGGCAGGAACTTCTGTCGCCTTGGTATTGATGAACTAATATGACACTAACAACCTTTTTATTACAAGCAGTGGCAAGTCTTCTTGCTATTATCACTTTTTTAATCGTACTCAATGTGCAACGCTCTATGCTCTTACCTGGAGGGATTTTGGGCATGGTTGTCTGGCTAATCTATCTCTTGCTCAAGGAACCGACCAATGTTATTGTTGCTACCTTCATTGCCGCCATTATCGGTTCTTGTGTCAGCCAGATTTTAAGTATTCTTTATAAGACTCCTGCTGTGGTCTTTATCTTGGCCATCTTGGCACCCTTGGTTCCGGGTTATCTCTCCTATCGGACAACTGCCTTTTTTGTGACAGGAGACTATAATAAAGCGCTGGCAAGTGCGACCTTGGTTGTCATGCTGGCTTTGGTGATTTCCATTGGAATGGCTAGTGGAACAGTGATTCTTAGACTTTATTCTTACTTACGAAAACAGCATAAAAGTTAGATTCATAAGAGGCTTGATTTGGTGAATCAAGTCTTTTTTCTCTCTTTTATTGCCATTTGTGATAAAATAGTACTGAACGATTTTTTACATGAATGATAAAACAGAGGTAAATATGACAATCGGTATTGATAAGATTGGTTTTGCGACCAGTCAATATGTCTTGAAGTTACAAGACTTAGCAGAAGCGAGGGGCATTGACCCTGAAAAATTAAGCAAAGGACTCTTACTCGAGGAATTGAGTATTGCGCCCCTAACTGAGGATATTGTGACCTTGGCGGCTAGTGCAAGTGACTCTATTTTAACTGAGCAAGAAAGACAAAAAATTGACATGGTCATTGTGGCGACCGAGTCAGGAATTGACCAGAGTAAGGCTGCGGCCGTCTTTGTGCATGGCTTGCTGGGCATCCAGCCTTTTGCTCGTAGTTTCGAGATTAAAGAAGCCTGCTATGGAGCGACAGCTGCCCTTCATTATGCCAAATTGCATGTGGAAAATTCTCCAGAGTCCAAGGTCTTGGTCATTGCCAGTGATATTGCCAAATACGGTATTGAAACTCCAGGAGAACCCACTCAGGGTGCTGGAAGTGTGGCCATGTTGATTACACAAAATCCACGCATGATGGCCTTTAATAATGACAATGTAGCTCAGACTCGTGACATCATGGATTTCTGGCGTCCAAATTACTCAACAACTCCTTATGTAAATGGTGTCTATTCTACCCAACAATATTTGGATAGTTTGAAAACGACTTGGATTGAATACCAAAAACGCTACCAGCTTACTTTAGATGATTTTGCGGCTGTTTGTTTCCATTTGCCTTACCCTAAATTAGCGCTAAAAGGCTTGAAAAAAATCATGAATAAGAACCTACCCCAAGAGAAAAAAGACCTCTTGCAAAAGCATTTTGACCAGTCTATTCTCTACAGTCAAAAGGTGGGGAATATCTACACAGGTTCACTTTTCCTTGGACTTTTGTCTCTCTTGGAAAATACAGAGAGCCTGAAAGCTGGAGATAAAATTGCTCTTTATAGTTACGGAAGTGGTGCTGTGGCTGAGTTCTTCAGTGGTGAATTGGTTGAAGGATATGAAGCATATCTAGATAAAGACCGCTTGAACAAGCTCAACCAACGAACTGCCCTATCCGTTGCAGAATATGAAAAAGTCTTCTTTGAGGAAGTAGAGTTAGATGAAACAAATTCTGCCCAGTTTGCTGGCTATGAAAATCAAGATTTTGCCTTGGTTGAAATTGTTGACCACCAACGCCGTTATAGCAAGGTTGAAAAATAATGAAGATAAGTTGGAATGGATTTTCTAAAAAATCATACCAAGAGCGCCTCGAGCTGTTAAAAGCTCAGGCGCTCCTTAGTCCTGAGAGACAAGCGAGTCTGGAGCAGGATGAACAGATGAGTGTGACTGTGGCAGACCAGCTGAGTGAGAATGTGGTGGGAACTTTTTCACTGCCTTATTCGCTGGTTCCAGAGGTTCTAGTTAACGGTCAGGAATACACAGTTCCCTATGTGACAGAAGAACCCTCAGTGGTTGCTGCGGCCAGCTATGCCAGCAAAATCATCAAGCGAGCAGGTGGTTTTACTGCGCAAGTCCATAAGCGCCAAATGATTGGGCAGGTAGCTCTTTATCAAGTTGCTAATCCTGAACAAGCCCAAGAAAAGATTGCAAACAAAAAGACTGAGCTCTTGGAACTTGCCAATCAAGCCTATCCTTCTATCGTTAAACGCGGGGGTGGGGCGCGCGATCTACATATAGAACAGATTGAAGGCGAAACAGACTTTCTCGTTGTTTATCTCCATGTCGATACCCGAGAAGCTATGGGTGCTAATATGCTCAACACCATGCTAGAAGCCTTGAAACCAGTCTTAGAAGAACTCAGTCAGGGACAGAGTCTCATGGGGATTCTTTCTAATTACGCGACCGATTCTCTGGTGACTGCAAGTTGTCGCGTCGCCTTTCGATATTTGAGCCGTCAAAAGGATCAAGGACGAGAGATTGCGGAGAAAATTGCATTGGCTAGTCAGTTTGCGCAGGCTGATCCTTACCGAGCTGCTACTCATAATAAAGGGATATTTAACGGTGTTGATGCAATTTTGATTGCCACTGGTAATGACTGGCGTGCTATTGAGGCAGGAGCTTATGCTTTTGCCAGTCGAGACGGACGCTACCAAGGTCTTAGTCAATGGACGCTGGACCTTGAAAGAGAAGAATTGGTTGGTCAAATGACTCTTCCTATGCCTGTAGCAACCAAGGGCGGCTCTATTGGTCTCAACCCTCGTGTAGCCCTCAGTCATGAACTACTGGGAAATCCTTCTGCCAAAGAATTAGCCCAGATTATCGTGTCTATCGGGCTTGCCCAAAATTTTGCGGCCCTCAAAGCCTTGGTGAGTACAGGGATTCAGCAAGGCCACATGAAATTGCAGGCTAAATCCTTAGCTCTCCTAGCAGGTGCTAGTGAATCCGAGGTAGCTCCCCTAGTTGAGCGTCTGATCGCAGATAAAACCTTTAACCTAGAGACTGCCCAGCGTTATCTAGAAAACTTAAGATCATAAAAAACTCAGACAGATCGGTCTGAGTTTTCTTGTGCTTATACTCTTCGAAAATCTCTTCAAACCACGTCAGCTTCGCCTTGCCGTAGATATATGTAACTGACTTCGTCAGTCTTATCTACAACCTCAAAGCAGTGCTTTGAGCAGCCTGTGGCTAGCTTCCTAGTTTGCTCTTTGATTTTCATTGAGTATTAAATACTTTTTCCTGGTAATAATGTAACTGGTAAGAAGTAACCGGTTGTTGCGACTTCCTTGCCTTCGATCTTCTGCAAGAGGAGGTCAACAGTGAGGCAGGCTATCTCTTCCAAAGGTTGCTTGATAGTAGCTAGTTGAGGATAGTAATTCTCGATAAAGTAAGTCCCATCATATCCGATGACCTTGAGCTCTTCAGGGACAGAAATGCCTAGTTCCTGAGCAATTTTAATGACTAGAATAGCTGTCAAATCATCTGAAGCAAAAATGGCATCTGGTTTCTGACGAGTCAAGATATTTTTGATTTCCATTTCTTTTCTGACTGGAGAAAAGTCACTGGAAACATTGATAATAGGAGCTTTTGGGAGTACAGATGCAAAACCAGCGTGGCGTAGTCCAGTTGGAGAATTTGAATTGTCATTCCCTGTAATCATGATGATAGACTGGGCACCTGTCTTGACTAAGGTCTGGGCAGCAAGAACTCCACCAGCATAGTTGTCAGAGGAAACGACAGGAATGTCTGGCGATAGGTTTCGGTCAAAGGAAATAATCGGCGCTGTCACACGATTGTAGTCTTCGATTCCCAAGTTGTGACTACCCGAAATGATGCCGTCCACCTGATTGGCTCCTAACATTTCGATGTATTCACGTTCCTTCTCAGAATCGTGCTCACTGTTGCAGATGATGGTCTTATAACCATTTTTGAAGAGTTGGTGTTCCAGCTTATCAATCAATTCTGCATAGAAAACGTTAGAAATATTGGGGAAAATCAAACCGATTAACTTAGCTGATTTTCCTTGTAGACTGCGAGCTAGGTTGTTGGGTTTATAGCCCAATTCTCGCATGGCTTCATTGACTTTTTGAATGGTTTTCTCAGAGAGATACCCTTTTTTATTGATAACCCGAGAAACGGTAGTAGGGCTGACGCCTGCAAGTTTGGCGACATCAGTTAGTTTTGCGACCATAATCTAATTCATAGTAAGTTCCAGTTGGGTTTCCAGATTTGATGAGGATACCATTTTGGTCCGCATGTGGGAAGACACGACCAGAAAATACTTTTTCTCCTTTATTGATGAAAATTTCAAAGACAGAGTTATCGATGAAGATTGTAGCAGTAGTAGCCTGATTCTCGATAGGGCAAGAACGTGTAGTTCCAAATTCTTGGGCATACTGTTCACCAGCCTGGCTACGATCCACTGTCACTTGACCATTTACAAGGTCAAAGTTGATGGAAAGTCCCTTGCCTTCTTGATCAGCAAGTAAGACAATCTCGCTCTGGCTATTGGCTTCCAAGTTGAGTTCGAGTTCGTAAGTGTTCTTGGTTTGGGCACGGTTTGAGAAAGGTTCGTCAGAAGCACGAAGGTCCTTGATAGCTGCGACGGGGTATTGGTAGAGTTTGCCGTCTTTGATAGTGAGTTCCTTGACCAAAGAGAAGGTTCCTTGGTGGTCAAAACGGTCAGATGGATATGAAACATCAGGCAAGCCAAGCCAGCTAACAGCTAGAGCACGTCCATCAGGAGCGTTGAAGGCTTGAGTTGCATAGGCTTCGAAACCATAGTCCATGTTTTGAAGTTGAGATACATCTACCATTTTAGCATTTTCAGGGTTAAAGGAAGTCCCGATCTTATACATATTTGGAAAGATATTATCGTAGTCTAGAACTTTCTTATCCAATCCTTGTGGGCAGTAGAGAAGGACAGGTTGCTCCTCTACAAAGACCAGATTTGGACATTCCATCATGTAGGCAGTGCGGTCGTTAGCAAAGTCAAGGTCGCCAACAGCTTGCCAGTTTGTATAGTCGTTGTCAACAGCCTTGTAGAGACGGACGAAGCCTTTTTTCTCCAAGTCCTGTCCACCGACGATGGCATAGTATTGACCTTTAAAATTAAAAATTTGCGGGTCGCGGAAGTGGTCAGTAGAGTCTGCTGGCTGGTCAATCAAGATCTTGTCAATCTTGGTAATCTTACCATCCTTATCCATCAAAGCTCCAATCTGGTAAGGGTGACGGATCCAGTTTTCATCGCGAACATTTCCTGTATAAAATAGGAACAAGTTATCGCCAAACTGCATGGCAGAACCAGAGTAGGCACCGTGGCTATCTAATGGAGTATCAGGCAAAACTTTGACTCCAGTTTCTGTGAAATGAACCAAGTTCTCACTTTCCAATTGAACCCAAGATTTCAAACCGTGGGCTGCACCAAAAGGAAAGTTCTGATAAAAAACAATCCACTTTCCATCAAAGTAAGAAAAGCCATTTGGGTCGTTAAGAAGTCCTGTTTTTGGCTCAACATGATAATGAGTATGCCATGGAGATTGTGCCATATTTTCTTTAATATTCTTAATTTCTTCTTGCGTCCAATCTTGATAAAGTCTGTAACGACGCTCAGTTGTCCATTCCATTCTTCTATTCCTCCAAAAATCTTATCACTTTTAATAGTAACCGTTTTCGGAAAAAAAAGCAAGACTTTTATGTTAAAAAAGAGAAAAAACTGTCAAACGTTTATCATAAAATAAATGCAGGAAATCAATCAAATTTTCACAAAAATATGAAAGAGAATGAAATAAAACCCTTTTAACCAAGATTTTAAACTTATTTTTTTAAGGAACACCTGATAAAACAGTCAAAATCAATCAATCTAAAGCGAGCAAACTAAGTGGATAGAATATTTTTTCTGCAAAACGCTTGACATATTTCTAAAACATGATAAAATAATAGTCGTAGGGCGAATAAAATCGCTTTCAAACAAGAACAAAATTTTATATAAGGAGATTTTTGCAAATGAACAATCAGGAAATTGCAAAAAAAGTCATCGATGCCTTGGGTGGACGTGAAAATGTCAACAGTGTAGCTCACTGTGCGACTCGTCTTCGTGTCATGGTCAAAGATGAAGGAAAAATCAATAAAGAAGTGATTGAGAACTTGGAAAAAGTTCAAGGTGCTTTCTTTAACTCAGGTCAATACCAAATCATCTTTGGTACTGGTACAGTAAACAAAATGTACGATGAAGTTGTTGCACTTGGTTTACCAACATCATCTAAAGATGACATGAAAGCAGAAGCTGCTAAACAAGGGAACTGGTTCCAACGTGCTATCCGTACTTTCGGTGACGTTTTCGTTCCAATCATCCCAGTTATCGTAGCGACAGGTCTCTTCATGGGTGTGCGTGGTCTTTTCATTGCTCTTGAAATGCCACTTCCAGGAGACTTTGCAACTTACACACAAATCTTGACAGATACAGCCTTCATCATCTTGCCAGGTTTGGTTGTTTGGTCAACCTTCCGTGTATTCGGTGGTAACCCTGCCGTTGGTATCGTTCTTGGTATGATGCTTGTTTCTGGCTCACTTCCAAACGCTTGGGCAGTTGCTCAAGGTGGTGAAGTAACAGCTATGAACTTCTTTGGTTTCATCCCTGTTGTTGGTTTGCAAGGTTCCGTTCTTCCAGCCTTCATCATCGGGGTTGTCGGAGCTAAATTTGAAAAAGCTGTCCGCAAGGTCGTTCCAGATGTCATTGACCTTTTGGTAACACCATTCGTGACACTTTTGGTTATGTCTATCCTTGGACTATTTGTCATCGGACCAGTCTTTCACGTTGTTGAAAACTACATCCTTATCGCGACAAAAGCGATCCTTAGTATGCCATTTGGTCTTGGTGGTTTCTTGATTGGTGGGGTTCACCAATTGATCGTCGTGTCAGGTGTGCACCATATCTTCAACTTGCTTGAAGTTCAATTGCTTGCTGCTGACCATGCTAACCCATTCAACGCTATCATCACTGCTGCTATGACAGCTCAAGGTGCTGCAACTGTTGCGGTTGGTGTTAAAACTAAAAATCCAAAACTAAAAACACTTGCTTTCCCAGCTGCTCTTTCTGCCTTCCTCGGTATTACAGAGCCTGCTATCTTCGGGGTGAACTTGCGCTTCCGTAAACCATTCTTCCTCTCATTGATTGCTGGTGCAATCGGTGGTGGATTGGCTTCTATCCTTGGACTTGCTGGTAATGGTAGTGGTATCACCATCATCCCTGGTACAATGCTTTATGTTGGTAACGGACAACTTGCCCAATACCTTCTTATGGTAGCTGTATCATTTGCACTTGGTTTTGCTCTTACTTACATGTTTGGTTATGAGGATGAAAAAGAAGTTGCTACTGAAGCGGCGACAGAACGTTTGGTCCAAGAAGAAACAACTGGCAACATTCCAGCAGCTCTTCAAAATGAAACACTTGTAACTCCTATCGTCGGTGATGTTGTCGCTCTTGCTGATGTCAATGACCCAGTCTTCTCAAGTGGAGCTATGGGACAAGGTATCGCTGTGAAACCAAGTCAAGGTGTGGTTTATGCACCAGCTGATGCTGAAGTTTCAATCGCATTTCCAACAGGGCACGCTTTTGGTTTGAAAACAAGAAATGGTGCTGAAGTCTTGATCCACGTTGGTATCGACACTGTAACAATGAACGGTGAAGGTTTTGAAGCAAAAGTTGCTCAAGGTGACAAGGTGAAAGCAGGAGATGTTCTTGGAACATTTGACTCAAACAAAATCGCTGCAGCTGGTCTTGATGATACAACAATGGTTATCGTTACAAATACAGCTGACTACGCTTCAGTAGCTCCAGTCGCAACAGGTTCAGTTGCGAAGGGGGATGCTGTGATCGAAGTGAAAATCTAATCAATCCTCTCTAATGTGAAAACGAACAAATGACATGTTTGTTCGTTTTTGCTTGAATGGTAAGATTTACAGAGGAAAATCTAAAAAATAGAGAAATTTAGCCTTTCGAAATATGCTATAATAAAGAAAATAAAAACAAGAGGTTTATCATGACAAAATTATATGGAAGCTTGGAAGCGGGCGGTACAAAGTTTGTCTGTGCTGTCGGTGATGAAAACTTTAACGTTGTAGAAAAGACACAATTTCCAACAACAACTCCAATCGAAACAATCGATAAAACCATCGAGTTCTTCTCAAAATTCGATAACCTTGCTGGTCTTGCAGTTGGTTCATTTGGTCCCATTGATATTGATAAAAACTCAAAAACTTATGGCTTTATCACGACGACTCCAAAACCAAACTGGGCAAATGTGGACTTGCTTGGGGCTCTTCGTCGCGCCCTCAACGTGCCAATGTACTTCACAACAGACGTAAACAGCTCTGCTTATGGTGAAGTGGTTGCCCGTAACAATGCTGGTGGTCGTATCGAAAACTTGGTTTACTACACAATCGGTACAGGTATCGGTGCAGGTGTCATCCAACGTGGTGAGTTTATCGGTGGTGTGGGTCACCCTGAAATGGGTCATTATTATGTTGCTAGACACCCAATGGATATTGAAAAAGAGTTTAAGGGTGTTTGTCCTTTCCATAAGGGATGTCTGGAAGGCTATGCAGCTGGTCCAAGTTTGGAAGCTCGTACAGGTGTACGTGGGGAAAATATTGAACTCAACAACCCTGTTTGGGATGTTCAAGCCTACTATATCGCTCAAGCTGCGGTTAATGCGACAGTGACTTTCCGCCCAGACGTGATTGTCTTTGGTGGAGGGGTCATGGCTCAACAACACATGTTGGATCGTGTCCGTGAGAAATTTACATCTCTTCTCAATGGCTACCTACCAGTACCAGATGTGCGTGATTACATCGTGACGCCAGCAGTCGCAGGGAATGGTTCTGCCACACTTGGGAACTTTGTTCTTGCAAAAGAAGTTTCAAAATAAAGTACAAAATCCGCTTGGGAAACCAAACGGATTTTGTGGTTGAAAACAATAATTTTGAGCCTTTTCTTAAGTGATTACGGACGGTAGCGACTTTCTTCGAAATTCCATACCTAAACTTTGAGCCTAATGTCTCAAAGTTTCCGAACACCTGAAACCATTAGATTTCAGGTGTTTCTATCACGGCGGAAAGGCTAGGTAAGTCCTCGCCTGACTATCGAAAAATAGGCATGATTTCCATACCAAAGTATATTTAGTATCAAGCTATAATCAATCTACGCTCTAAAAATCCGCTTGGGAAACCAAACGGATTTTTTACGTGTCAAAGCATTTGCCAGAAAAAGTCAATAATATAGGTCAGACCGTAGGTATAAACCACGAGGGTAAAGGGCTTGGTCAGAATGATGATAGTCATATAGCGCTTGAAACTCATCTTGGTCAGGGCAGCCAACATACAGAGAAAGTCAGCTGGACTAATGGGCCAAATCATCATAAAAATAAAGAAACGGTCAAAACGATTGCCCTTATCCAACCAGCCGATATACTTGTCGTAGGTGCGCTTGCTGACGACAGACTGGACAAAGGCGGCCCCATAGAGGCGCACCAGATAAAAGATAATGGCACAGCCAATCACGATGCCGATATAGTTGTAGATAGTCCCGATGATGTGACCGTAGATAAAGACGCCAGCCACCGAGGTCAAGGCCCCAGGAATGATAGGGACGACTGTCTGTAAAATCTGTAAAAAGATAAAGAGAGGTGGCCCCCAGATACCTGCCTGCTGGATAAAGGCAGAGAGGGTTTCCTTAGACTGTAAAACCCCAGCCTGATAAGCCCAAATACAGAAAATCAAACTCCCAACCCCACCGACAATCGATGAGATGTTGATAACTCGCTGCAGAAGGGGAGAAACAGCTTTCATTTGTTTATTCTGTGACATGTGAACTCCTCGTAGATAGTATAACTCTACTATACCATATTTTGGAGGAGAAAGGGGGAATGAGTGATTTTGCTGAGAAATAGATGGGAATACAGGCTTTCGAGGCTTAGAATAGGCCTGCTTCCTAAAGTTTACATGTATTCTAAGTCTCGAATAGCTTATCTGAGATAATTTTGAGGCATTCGAGCTTTCAAATAGTCATCTTCTCTAAAGTTTAGATGTATTCTGAAGCTAGAAAGATTAAAATATAAAAGTAATAAGAGTCTCTCTCTGATGGACGTAATTTATGTCTAGTATGAATCCTTTGAATCGTTAGTTAATTTTAATATTGATCAGTTCTGAAATAATTACTAAATATAGTTAGATGGTGAATGAATTATTGCTAAATTTCAAGTTCAAGTTAGCCATCCAGAAGTCTTCTCTGGGGGACTTGTAGTTCAAGCATTTTTTAGGATAGTTGTTAATCCAATTTTCGATGAATGCGATTTCTTTGGGAGTCGTTTTCTTAGTTCCCTTAGGCTTAGGTAACCATTTACGAATGAGCTTGTTGTGATTTTCATTAGATCGCATAGTAGATATGTTCCTTAGAAAACACATCAGACAAGCGGTTGAATTCCGTTCCGTCCATTAGTAGATAAAGGATTACTCCTGCTTGAAATGACAGATGAACTGGTTTCTTATAAAAAATGTTGTCTGAAATTATTCGCCTTTTTCCAGAAGTTTTAGAGGAAGAGAACTTTATGGGGAAAAAGGAGTTACTCAAATAACAATTCAGGATCAAAAATAGACAGTTGAGGAGCAGAGTGGATAAATTAAGTTTGCTACTGTATAATGGATTTATCACTAAAAACGCTCCAGGCCATATTTTACATAGCATTAGTCTTCTAAAAATGGACAGAAATCATTGTAAAGGCTATCAAAAAAGAGTATAATGAGTGAAAGAAATTTCGGAGGTTAAAGATGCTAGAAGTAAGAAGTCTAGAGAAAAGTTTTGGATCCAAGCAAGTTTTGTTTGGTATTGACTTTCAAGCGCGACCAGGTCGTATTTTGGGATTAGTCGGGAAAAACGGTGCTGGGAAGACAACAATTTTCCACAGTATTTTGAAGTTTTTAGAATATCAAGGAGAAATCAGTCTGGATGGTCAGGATATTCGTCAGGAAACCTACGCTCGGATTGGCTATCTGCCTGAAGAACGCAGTCTCATGCCTAAATTGACAGTCCTTGAACAAGTTCGCTACTTGGCGACTCTAAAAGGCATGGATGCCAAGGAGGTCAAGGAAAAACTCCCTCAATGGATGAAGATGTTGGAAGTGAAAGGGAAGCTGACTGATAAAATTAAGAGTCTGTCAAAAGGAAATCAGCAGAAGATTCAGCTCATCATTACTCTGATTCATGAACCAGACTTGATTATCTTGGATGAGCCTTTCAGTGGATTGGACCCGGTCAATACAGAATTGCTCAAGCAAGTCATTTTTCAAGAAAAAGAACGTGGGGCAACCATTATCTTTTCTGACCATGTCATGACCAATGTTGAGGAACTTTGTGACGATATTCTGATGATCCGAGATGGCCGTGTGGTCTTGCATGGACCAGTTCAGGATGTCCGAAATCAATACGGGAAAACACGTCTCTTTGTTTCAAGTGAACGAAGCAAGGAAGAATTGGAAAAACTTCCTCATGTTAAACAGGTGAGCTTGACCAAACAAGGCAGTTGGAAATTGATTTTGGAGGATGAGAGCGCTGGAAGGGAACTTTTCCCAATCTTGACTCAGGGGCAATATATCGCAACCTTTGATCAACAAGCGCCAACAATTGATGAAATCTTTAAACTAGAATCAGGGGTGGAAGTATGAGAAATATGTGGGTTGTAATCAAGGAAACCTATCTTCGACATGTCAAATCGTGGAGTTTCTTCTTTATGGTGATTTCACCGTTCCTCTTTTTAGGAACCTCTGGAGGAATTGCTTATCTCCAAGGCTCTTCAATGGCTAAAAATGATAAAGTGGCAGTAGTGACAACAGTGCCATCTGTAGCAGAAGGATTGAAGAATGTAAATGGTGTTAATTTTGACTACAAAGACGAAGCAAGTGCCAAAGAAGCGATTAAAGATGAAAAATTAAAAGGTTATCTGACTATTGACCAAGAAGATAGTGTCTTGAAGGCCGTTTATCATGGCGAAACGTCGCTTGAAAATGGAATTAAATTTGCAGTTACAGGTACACTCAATGAACTGCAAAATCAGCTTAATCGTTCAACTGCCTCCTTGTCTCAGGAGCAGGAAAAACGCTTAGCGCAGACAGTTCAATTCACAGAAAAGATTGATGAAGCCAAGGAAAATAAAAAAATGATTCAAACCTTTGCGGCCGCAGGGCTTGGTTTCTTCCTTTATATGATTTTGATTACCTATGCTAGTGTCACTGCTCAGGAAGTGGCTAGCGAGAAAGGAACCAAAATTATGGAGGTGGTCTTCTCTAGTATCCGAGCTAGTCATTATTTCTACGCTCGCATGCTGGCTCTGCTTCTTGTGATTTTGACCCATATTGGCATTTACGTCGTGGGTGGACTTGCTGCCATTCTTCTCTTTAAAGACCTACCAATCTTGGCACAATCTGGTATTTTAAACCATATAGGAGAGGCTTTCTCGCTCAACACCTTATTGTTTGTCTTGGTTAGCCTCTTTATGTACGTTGTTTTAGCAGCCTTCCTAGGTTCTATGGTTTCTCGTCCTGAGGATGCAGGAAAAGCCTTGTCGCCTTTGATGATTTTGATTCTAGGTGGTTTTTTTGGAGTGACAGCTCTAGGTGCAGCTGGTGACAATCTCATCTTGAAGATTGGTTCATATATTCCCTTTATTTCGACTTTCTTCATGCCATTTAGAGCTATTAATGGTTATGCAAATGGCCTAGAAGCTTGGATTTCGCTTGCTATTACGATTGCTTTTGCAGTAACTGCAACAGTCTTTATCGGACGTATGTATGCTAGTCTCGTTCTGCAAACAGATGATTTAGGACCTTGGAAAACCTTTAAACGTGCCTTATCTTATAAATAGAAGAGCCTCGCGAAAGCGAGGTTTTTAAAGGTGAAAAGAGTGGAATCACGAACCTAATTATGCACACATTATGTAAACAGGTTGCTTGAAAACTCAATTGTATAGTGAACTGAATCTGGAATAGGATAATATTGCTTCTAAAACATTCTTATAAATTGATTTGAATTCCAAAATCCCATCGTTCCGTTCTTATTTCATTTTGCGATATAGTGAAAGGAAATAAGTCAGCTCACAAAAAATGCATACTACCAGGATTTTTCAAGACTTAGTAGTATGCGTTTTTTGATTGTGAAGACTTTTCATCCAGCCTCTTTATGTGATAAAGTATCGTTAATAGTCAATAAAAATCAGACTGGGAAGTTAGCGGAAGGCTCCTCGAAATATAGTTTTGAGGTTGTGGATAGAACTGACGAAGTCAGCTCAAAATACTGTTTTGAGGTTGCAGATGGAAGTTGACGCGGTTTGAAGAGATTTTCGAAGAGTATTAACTCAATATCAAACTGGCTACGATAGGGCTGACAAAGACATAGAGAATACCAGTGATACCGATAGCCAAACCACCCATAGCTCCTGCTACAGAGCCGTATCGGAAGGCTGTCCCTGTTCCGACTGCATGGCCTGTCCCACCGAGGGAAAGACCAACAGCTACTGGGTCGTCAATTTTCAACCACTTCAAAAGGGTTGGTCCGATGACACTGGTTAAAATCCCAGTCGCCACTACAACCACCAAGGTCACAGTAGTCAGACCTTGCAATTTTTCTGTAATTCCCACTGCCATGGCGGTTGTTACTGACTTAGGAAAGAGAGAAATGGCTAAGAAAAAGTCCATGCCAAAAATCTTAGCCACAAGGGCTGTGAAAGAGGTGTTGACCACTACCGCTAGCAGACTACCAAAGAGAATACTCCGAGCATGGTGCTTCATCAAGTGAAAACTCTTGTAAAGCGGAATCCCTAGAGCCACTGTCGATGGGACAATCAAGTTGTTCAGATAAACTCCACCTTGGTAGTAATCTTGGTAAGAAATACCCGTCACTTTCAGAAAGATAATAATGAAAACAGCTGATAAAAGCAAGGGCGTTGTCAATGGATGAGGAAAACGTCTGTAAATCAGCATTCCCACTAGATAAGCTAGGATAGATAGGGCAAGCCCAAACAGGGGATTGGAAACAAATTCACTCATTTGGCATCTCCTTTCTCATAATCTCCCTCAAACCGTCTCTTGATGAACTGAACTACCAAGGCTATGAGGATAATATTGATGACTGCTGCAAAAAAGACAATCAAAACAATAGGCAAGAGATAGGGAGCAATCACATCAAACTTCTCCATGATTCCCACTGCTGGCGGCAAAAAGAGAATGGTCATATTGGCTAGCAAGAAATTCCCCACCATATTGACATGCCTAGTTCTCAGCCACTTGAATTGTAGGGCTAGAAAGAGAATAATCAAACCGATAATACTGCCTGGGATGGGCAAGTGAAAGAAACTAGAGATTCCCTCTCCGATTAGAGAAATCACAAAGAGAATCATTAATTGAACATATAATTTCATCCTAAACTCCACGAAATAGACTTCTTGCATACCAGTTTACTCTTTTTTCAGAAAATTTCAAGGAAATACATAAAGGTTAATGAAAATTAAAGAATAAACTAGGAAGTCAGCCGCATGTTGCTCAAAGCAAAGTCTTGGGTTTGTAGGTCAAACTGACATAGTTTGAAGCGATTTTCGAAGAATATTACTTTTCTTTGCTTAAGTGAATGACTTGGTCGTAGTGTTTTAAGTCTTCTTCCGTGTAGTGGTGAATGACTTCAATGACTGTTTGAGGTAGGGAGAAGAGTAAATCGCTAATTTTTCTGCTATTTTCCGAGTCAAGATTGGCCTTAATTTCATCTGCTAAGATGAGTTGGCTATCATGGTAGAGAGCGCGAGCGATTTCTAGGCGTTGTTTCTCGCCACCAGATAGACTATCATTACTGAGTGTTCGATTTTTCAAATGTTCTAATCCCGTTTTTTTGAGGATATGATTTAGCGTTTGCTTTTATCTTAAATACTTCATATAAAAATGTAAATTTTTGGGGGATATGCAATTAAATGAAAATATCGTACTGACACAGATTAAAACAAAAAGCGAACAAAACAGAATTCGTTGTTTCGATTCGCTTTTTGTATTATTATCTAAATTTTTCTTGTAGTTCTGATAACATTTAGTTTGAGCAGGTACACTAATAACTGATGGAATAAAATGTGTACTTTAGATTATTTCCAAGCGCCACTGGCATCTACATAGTAACCATCTGGTGTGTAGGTATTGTGAAGCATCTTACCTGATGAAGCAAGGTAATACCAAGAGCCGCTATCTTTTACCCAGCCTGTTGCCATAGAACCTGAGTCTCTTAGATAATACCAAGAGCCACTATCTTTGAACCAACCTGTCGCCATAGAACCTGAGTCTCTTAGGTAATACCAAGAGTGATTATCATATAGCCAGTCACTAGCAATCATGGCTCCTGATGATTTAAAGGCATACCAGTTGCCACCTTGATAGAGCCAAGTTTGATTGAACATGACTCCTTTATCATTCATAAAGTACCAAGTTCCCTTGTCCTTAACCCAAGCATTTTTAACTAATTGCCCTTGTTTTTGATAGTACCAGCTTTCACTGTAATTCTTTTTTAGCCAACTTTCTGCTTTTAGAATCGGATAAAGTATTTTGAAGGCTCCTCCCCCTCTGTAGGAATGACTGATAACTCCTGGTTTTTGAAGTTTCAATTCTACATAGTCGTCTTCCCAAGCAAACACTTTTTGACCATTGAGAGTCTCTGGTAAGGTAGCAGTGTAGGTCTTAGTTTGATAGTCCCATTTTGCATCAAGGTAGGTGTGTTGATCATTTGATTCGTCAATACGGAAGTAACCACTCTTTCCGCCATCATTATATACATCATCTACTACTTTAGTGGACCAGGTCTTTACTTCATTTCCGCTCTTGGCTTCTACCTTGATATCTCCTCTATAGCCATAAGGTACATAGAAATTCAGGTAACGCCCCTCTACCCCCATCATAGACTTGTCCTTTTCTTGACCTAGGAAATTGACAGTTTGATCTTGACCATTGAGACTGACCGTCCACTCGATTTTCTCGGTTTTTGGCAAATTCAAGACTTTGATATCTACTTCATTTCCATTGTCAAATCGAAGAATTTTGCCATCTTGATACTTAACCCCACCCTTGATAACCCACTCTTCTTTCAGCTCGAAGGCCTTTCCTGAATGAGGGAAAGCTAGTAAAGCTAAACCTGCTAGAGACAAACCAAATAGTGTGATTTTTTTTGATACTTTCATTTTCTTAACTCCTTATTTTTGGAATAAAACAAATTGACTGTTTTCTGGATAAACTTCAATATGTTGTTTATGATTTTGTTTTAAGACTTGTTCACGTGAGTAAGAATACAATTCGTTTAACGTGATTCTATTGTTATAATTTTGATCAGCAATTAAAGAACCTTGAGATTGCTGTACAGGGTTCCATCCTGAACCTAAAGACCAATATTTAGTTGCCAAACTTAAAGCTCCGCCGCTAGAGTATTCTGACGAACTTGATGAGCAGAGTACTAAAAATTTAGAGTCAATCATCTCACCTGCTTTTTCGCCACCATTCATATTAGAAAAACCTGATACAAATTCATCTAAATCAAAATATTTCGTAGAGGCTTCTTCATTGGCTTCACCTGTATTATCTTTAGAAATAATTGTCCCAGCGTGACAACAATCCAGCATAACCACAAACTTACCTTTATATTGTTTCAGTATAGATGCCAATTCCCAACCTGAAAATGTCTGACCATCGCTACCAAGATAGATTCTTCCGTCTCTTCCTCCATGACAGGTAAGGTAAAGATAGTTCACATCGCTTTCGCTAGAAGATTTGAAAAGTTCTTCCATTTTTGCAATAATCTCGGACTTGGTTTTATCTGGGAAACGAACAACTTTACTAAAGTTTTGGTTACTAAATACCTTTTCCATAGCATTAACGTCTTCGATAGGTACTGCTCTCGTTGATGTTTCACCAAGAACTAAAGCACGGCGATTAATCGTTTGTCTTGCCCCACTACTAGCAAAGAAATAAGTATCATCTCCAATATTGTGCCAACCTGTCTGCATAGCACCGCTGTCAGCTAAATAATATTGTTTCCCTTCGATAGTCTGTAGGCCAGTTTGCATGACACCGCTAGTATTTAAATAGTACCAACTACCAGAAATCAAACACCAGCCTGTTTTCATAGCACCACTATCATCTAGATAATACCAATTTCCATGCTCATTAAACCAACCTGTTTTCATCCAACCTTCACTATCAAAATAGTACCAGGTTTCATTGATCTTTTCCCACCCGTTTTTAGTGTAAGAACCGTCAGAATGTTTATACCACCAACGACCATTCGATTGAATCCAACTGCCATTAGAGTGACTATAAGCCTTGGGAGAAATAGATTCTTGAGCAGAAACTGGACTATTTACTGGTAGTGTTGTCACTAGGCTCAGTAAAGCAACTGATGACAATAAAATTTTTTTCATAATCATATTGTCCTTTCTGTTTTATTTTTGTATAATCATAATCATATCACAAATAAAAAAACAGGTTTTATTTTTTGCAGAAATGGAAGAGGAATACTATGGAAAATTTTGGAGCAGTTTTAAAGTGCTTGCCTTTTGTAGTATAATTGTCTTGCATCTCTGTGCCTTTCTTATGTTTTTGACTGAATAAAAGTCTAATAAGTAGGAGAGGTTCTTTTCCATAATTTCTCGAATAGAATACAAAAAGCGAACAAAACAGAATTCATTGTTTCGATTCGCTTTTTGTATTATTATCTAGATTTTTTGTAGCTCTGATAACATTTAGTTTGAGCATGTACACTAATAGTTGATGGAAAAAAATGTGTACTTTAGATTATTTCCAAGCGCCACTGGCATCTACATAGTAGCCATCTGGTGTGTAGGTATTGTGAAGCATCTTACCTGATGAAGCAAGGTAATACCAAGAGCCGCTATCTTTCACCCAGCCTGTTGCCATAGAACCTGAGTTGTTTAGATAATACCAAGATCCACTATCTTTGATCCAACCTGTCGCCATAGAACCTGAGTCTTTTAGGTAATACCAAGAGTGATTATCATATAGCCAATCACTAGCAATCATAGCTCCTGATGATTTAAAGGCATACCAGTTGCCACCTTGATAGAGCCAAGTTTGATTGAACATGATTCCTTTATCATTCATAAAGTACCAAGTTCCACTGTCCTTAACCCAAGCATTTTGAACTAGTTGACCTTGTTTTTGATAGTACCACTTTTCACCTTGATTATTTTTTAGATTTAGCCAGCTTTCTGATTTTATAATTGGATAAAGTTCTCTGAAGACTCCTCCATCATCATATTTATGACTGATAGTCCCTGGTTTTACAAGTTTAATATTACCATACTCCTCTGCCCAAGCATAGACTTTTTGACCATTGAGAGTCTCTGGTAAGGTAGCAGTGTAGGTCTTGGTTTGATAGTCCCATTTAGTATCAAGGTAGGTGTATTGATCATTTGATTCTTTAATATGGTAGTAGCCACTCTTTCCACCATTATATACGTCATCTACCACTTTAGTGGACCAGATTTTTACTTCATTTCCGCTTTTGGCTTCTACCTTGATATCTCCTCTATAGCCATAAGGTACATAGAAATTCAGGTAACGTCCTTCTTCTCCGATGGTTCTATCCACTTCTTGACTTAGGAAATTGACAGTTTGATCTTGACCATTGAGACTGACCGTCCACTCGATTTTCTCAGTTTTTGGCAAATCCAAGACTTTGATATCTACGCTATGGCCATTGTTAAATCGAAGAATTTTGTCATCTTGATACACAACTCCTCCTTTAACATGCCAAACTCCTTTAAGCTCAAATGCCTTTCCCGAATGAGGGAAAGCTAGTAAAGCTAGGCCAGCTAGAGATAAACCAAATAATGTGATTTTTTTTGATACTTTCATTTTCTTAACTCCTTATTTTTGGAATAAAACAAATTGACTGTTTTCTGGATAAACTGATACATGTTGCTCCTTGTTACTGCTGGATGCATCTTCAAGGACTAGAGGATAAGAGTATTGATACAGTTCCTCTAAAGTGATTTTTCCGTTAGTATTGGTGTCTGCCATAGGAGAAATCATTCTATTTTGAAGTGAATCCCAACCTGTACCCATTGCCCAGTATCTGGTGGCAAGACTACCTACTCCGACTGCACTATAGGACTCTTCATCCTTACAAGAGGCACATAGTACGAGGAACTTAGAATCAAGCATTTCACCATTCTTGCTTGCTAGATCTCCTGTTGAAAATCCTGCCAAAAATGCTTGTTCATCAAATTTTTCTTCAGACTTGGAGGCAACCTTTTTGTTTGGCTTACCTACATCTATAATTGTTCCTGAATAGCAACAATCCAGCATAACCACAAACTTACCTTTGTATTGTTTCAGTATAGATGCCAATTCCCAACCTGAAAAGGATGTTTTATCGCTACCAATGGCTATCGTCCCATCTTCTCTTCCATGACAAGTAAGGTAAAGATAGTTCACATCGCTTTCGCTAGAAGATTTGAAAAGTTCTTGCATTTTTGCAATAATCTCGGACTTAGTTTTATCTGGGAAACGAACAACTTTACTAAAGTTTTGGTTACTAAAAACCTTTTCCATAGCATTAACGTCTTCGATAGGTACTGCTCTCGTTGATGTTTCACCAAGAACTAAAGCACGGCGATTAATCGTTTGTCTTGCCCCACTACTAGCAAAGAAATAAGTATCATCTCCAATATTGTGCCAACCTGTCTGCATAGCACCGCTATCAGCTAAATAATATTGTTTTCCTTCGATAGTCTGTAGGCCAGTTTGCATGACACCGCTAGTATTTAAATAATACCAGCTACCAGAAACCCAACACCATCCCGTTTTCATAGCACCACTAGTATCTAGATAATACCAATTTCCATATTCATTAAACCAACCTGTTTTCATCCAACCTTCACTATCAAAATAGTACCAGGTTTCATTAATCTTTTCCCACCCGTTTTTAGTGTAAGAACCGTCAGAATGTTTATACCACCAACGACCATTCGATTGAATCCAACTGCCATTAGAGTGACTATAAGACTTGGGAGAAATAGATTCTTGTGCAGAAACTGGACTATTTACTGGTAGTGTTGTCACTAGGCTCAGTAAAGCAACTGATGACAATAAAATTTTTTTCATAATCATATTGTCCTTTCTGTTTTATTTTTGTATAATCATAATCATATCACAAATAAAAAAACAGGTTTTATTTTTTGCAGAAATGGAAGAGGAATACTATGGAAAATTTTGGAGCAGTTTTAAAGGATATCCGTATTTCAAAAAATTTTCGTCTTAAAGATTTGGCTTGTGATAAGATTAGTGAGTCAACTATTTCTCGTTTCGAAAATGGGATTACAAAATTATCTATTGATCATTTTTACATGTTGTTAAATCGCCTGGGGATATCATTTTCGGAATTTGAAGAATTAGTTCATTGCTATTATTCCAAAAAAGAATGCTTTTTTGAAGAATTAGAACATGCTGTAAACTCTTCAGATATCATTTTGTTACAAGAACTAATAAAGAAAATAGAGCTAAAACAAAAGCAGGAAAAAACTCTATGCAATTGTCACATAAAATTGATTGCTGAACAACAGATTAACCGGCTTGCAAATCTTCCTTATAATGCCTCTAAATGTAATGAGCTAATCAAGTATTTGCTTTCTGTAGATAATTGGATGGAGTATGAACTGAAAATTTTCTATAATTCGGTGTTTTTTATGAATACTAAGACCATAAGCTTACTATATAGAGCGGTAATCAAGAAAACACGACATTTTTTAAAAACAGATATGGGAACACATAGAGTAATTCCTTTATATTTATTTAATTTAGAATTACTATTAAAAAATAATTTGTTAGATAGCGCTCAATTTTTTATAGATGATTTAGAAAATTTACTGACCAGACAAGGATATTATTTTGAAAAGACTTATTTGCTTTTTTTAAAAGGTATTTATCTCATAAAAACGAATCAAGTAGAGTTAGGTAAAAAAGAATGTTCCAAAGCTATGAGAATATGTAAGGAATATAATGATAGTGTCACAATAGAGAAATTAAACAAGACCTTTAAATCAGATTTTATCATTTAATTGGTTAGAAGGATTCGTTTGTAAAATAAAGTTAGATAGAAAATGATATAAAAGAAAAAGGATAGCCTCTCTGTGATGAGATGTTATCCTTTTTGATTGTTATGAAACTATTGCAAATTAACCTTGTTTCTCAAGATGTAGTAGGTTCCGAGGTAAAAGATAGCTATGAAAATGAGTTCTTCAACAATGCCTACGCTTGCTCCCATATAGAAATTATCATTAAATCCTGCAAATGAACTGACATAGAAATTAGTACTAGTGTTGAAGAAGAGTTCAATAAATCCAATGACGATTTTGATACCAATGTAGGCTACAACAGCAAGTGCAGTACGATATTCGTTGAAAAGTTGTCCAATGGAAATGGCTAAGTAGATGCAGAGGATTTCTGAAATGGTATTTAGTAGGAAGGATACCCCCATAAGAGAGAGTTGAGGAAGGTATGTTCCTGCAAGTGGAATCAAGTCAGAAGTTGCAAACCAATTTGGAGCTGTTAAGGTCAAAATAACAAAAGCACTTAGAGCCAGTATAGCCGAGCTAAGTATAGACCAGATGAAGGCTCCGACTAATTTGGCTGTGATGATATAGTGCTCAGAAACTGGCAAGGTCAAAGTCAGATAGCCTTGTCGGTCATAGACACTACCTTTAAAGCGTTTAATGATTAAGAAAAGAGTTGAAATTCCAAGTGTAATCATCAAGCCACCAAAGACGAGGGCTAGAAAAATAAGTAAAACAGGTTGACTTTCTTTGACAGGCAGATTGTTATAGGTCTGTGCTTGTATCCCGATAAGGGCAGAAAGGACTAGCACAGCAGCGTAGAGGGCTAAATACCACTTGTTAACATTTTTAAATTCGTAGCGAACTAAATTCCAAAACATAAATAATCTCCTTTGCTTAAGCCTTAAATTCCTGACGGAAGAGTTGGTCAATGGATTCACCCGACTCATAGCGAATATCGTCTACATTGCCTTGACGAACGACTTTTCCGTCTTTGAGGAAGACAATTTCATCCAAGATTGGCTCGATATCTGAAATCAAGTGGGTAGAAATCAAAACGGTAGAAGTTGGGGAGTAATTGTTGATAATGGTATTGAGGATATAATCACGGGCTGCTGGATCCACCCCACCAATGGGTTCGTCCAAAACGTAGAGACGAGCATCACGGCTCATAACCAAAATCAGTTGGACCTTTTCCTTGTTCCCTTTTGATAGTTTCTTGAGACGACTATTTTCATCAATGCTCAGGTCTGCAAGTAGATGATGGGCGCGTTCAAGATTGAAATCTTTATAGAAGGTCTTGAAGTAGGTTAGGGCTTCTTTGACCTTCATTTGCTCATTGAGATAGGTCGTATCCGGCAAATAAGCTACGATAGCCTTGGTTGCTGGGCTTGGATCCATGTCGTTGATCAGGACACGTCCTTGATCTGGTTGCAAGAGGCCGTTGATTAGTTTGATCAAGGTTGTTTTTCCTGAGCCGTTTGGACCAAGAAGACCAACGATTTTTCCAGCTGGGATCTCAAGGGAAACATTTTCAAGGGCTGGTGTTGCTCCATATGATTTGGATACATTTTCAAATGCTAGTAATGACATAGGCTTAAACTCCTTTAATATAATCGCCGACTACGCCTGGTAGTTCTTCTTTTTCATAGCCAAAATGGGTCATGGAGGAAACGAAGTGTTCCAATTCTTCTTCCGATAATTGTTTGCGCGATTGGGCGATCAGCTCCTTATCCTCAGTCACAAATCGTCCAGTTGTTCGCTTGCTGTAGACAAATCCTTCTCGTTCAAGGTCTGACAAGGCTCTTTGGATGGTGTTGGGATTGACACCCGCCTCGCTCGCTAGCTCTCTCACGGTTGGAAGTTGTTGATTGGCTTCCAGTGTATGGGAAACAATCTGAAGCTTGATTTTCTCCATAATCTGTAAATAGATGGGTTTTTTGTTGTCAAATGTCCAGGACATCTTGGTCTCCTTTCTTTCATCCTTTTGTATTAATTAAATAATACAACAAAACAAAAAACTTGTCAAGCAAAAAGAAGAATTGTTTTGGGAATTGTTTAAAAAATGGTATAATGAAAAGAAAACGATAAGGAGGGAAAGGATGCGTTGTCCAAAATGTGGGGCTACCAAGTCAAGTGTTATCGATAGTCGCCAAGCAGAAGAAGGGAACACCATTCGTAGAAGACGTGAGTGCGATGAATGCCAGCACCGTTTTACAACCTACGAACGAGTAGAAGAAAGAACCTTAGTGGTTGTTAAAAAAGATGGCACACGGGAACAATTCTCCAGAGATAAAATCTTTAATGGGATTATCCGCTCAGCCCAGAAACGTCCTGTGTCAAGTGATGAAATCAACATGGTAGTCAATCGTATCGAACAGAAACTCCGTGGTCGAAATGAAAATGAAATTCAAAGTGAGGACATTGGTTCACTCGTCATGGAGGAGTTGGCTGAGTTAGATGAGATTACCTATGTGCGTTTTGCCAGTGTCTATCGTAGTTTTAAGGATGTTAGTGAGTTAGAGAGCTTGCTCCAACAAATCACCCAGTCCTCTAAAAAGAAAAAGGAAAGATAAATGAAGCCAATTGACCGTTTTTCTTATCTAAAGAATAATCGGGTGTCGCAAGATACCTCATCTCTGGTACAGTGCTACCTCCCGATTATCGGTCAGGAGGCACTGAGCCTTTATCTTTATACGATTAGTTTTTGGGATAATGGTAGAAAGGAATACCTCTTTTCAAGCATTCTCAATCATCTTAACTTTGGGATGGACAGACTTTTAAAATCTTTGAAAATCTTATCTGCTTTTAATCTCTTGACCCTCTATCAAAAGGGTGATACCTATCAGATAGTTATCCATGCTCCTCTTTCAAGTCAAGATTTCTTGGAGCATCCTGTTTATCGCAGACTTTTGGAGAAAAAGATTGGCGATGCAGCTGTGGAGGATTTGAAAGTTGAGAGTGCTGAGGGAGAAGAAATAGTTGTCTCACTCAATCAAGTCTTTCCAGACTTGGCAGAACTGGGAAGTCAAGAAGACCTTGGTCTCAAGAAGAAAGTGGCCAACGATTTTGACTTGGACCATTTTCGTCAGCTTATGGCTCGAGATGGGCTTCGTTTTGCGGATGAGCAGTCCGATGTCTTAAACCTCTTTGCCATTGCTGAGGAGAAGAAATGGACTTGGTTTGAAACTTATCAATTGGCCAAGTCAACAGCTGTTTCCCAGGTTATTTCAACCAAACGCATGCGGGAAAAAATCGCTCAAAAACCTGTTTCCTCTGACTTTAGTCCTAAGGAAGCAACCATTATCAAGGAAGCCAAAAGTAAAACGGCCTTGCAGTTTTTGGCAGAAATCAAGCAAACACGCAAGGGGACCATTACCCAAACAGAAAGAGAACTCTTGCAACAGATGGCTGGCTTGGGCTTGCTGGATGAAGTCATCAATATCATTCTCTTGTTGACTTTTAATAAGGTAGATTCGGCAAATATCAATGAGAAATATGCCATGAAGGTAGCCAATGACTATGCCTATCAAAAGATTCATTCGGCAGAAGAGGCAGTCTTACGCATCCGTGAGCGAGGGCAGAAGAGTCAGGCTCAAAAAAGCAGTAAACCGAGTCCTACCAAGTCCAATGTACCCAAGTGGAGCAATCCAGATTATAAAAATGAAACCAGCGAGGAAACTCGTCTGGAACTAGAACGTAAGAAACAAGAACTATTAGCTCGATTAGAAAAAGGAGGAGATTAGATGGAAAGTGTCGGAGACGTACTCAAACGTCAACCTAGCCGTTTTCATTATCAAGATTTGGTCCAGAAAATCATGAAGGACCCTGATGTTGCGGCCTTTATCCAGCAAGAAAACCTCAACACAGAGGAATTGAATCGCAGTATCTCCAAATTTAATCAATACATTACCGAGCGTGACAAGTTTCTCCGTGGTGATACGGATTATATTGCCAAAGGCTACAAGCCTATTTTGGTTATGAATCATGGCTATGCGGACGTTTCTTATGAAGAAACTCCTGAACTAATCGCGGCGGAAAAAGAAGCGGCTATTAAGAACCGTCTCAAGTTAATCAATCTGCCAGCCAGTCTCAAGAAAGCTAGTCTGGCTCAAGTAGACTTGGATGATTTGGGTCGCTTGCCAGTTTTTGAAAAGCTATTAGCCTTCGTAGAGCAATATCCAGCTATTCGAAAAGGTCTTTACTTATATGGAGATTTTGGTGTGGGCAAAAGTTTTATGGTGGCTGCCTTAGCCCATGATTTGTCAGAAAAACGTGGTGTTTCCTCCACTCTCCTCCACTATCCTAGCTTTGTTATTGATGTCAAAAATGCTATCGGTGATGGTAATGTCAAGACCTTGGTAGATGAGCTTAAACTGTCTGAAGTCCTGATTTTAGATGACATTGGTGCCGAGCAATCAACAGCTTGGGTGCGTGACGAAATCCTCCAGGTCATTCTCCAATATCGCATGCAGGAAAATTTACCGACCTTTTTCACCTCCAACTTCAACTTTGAAGAATTGGAGCTGCATTTCGCTAAAGGGAAACATGGAAATGACGAAACCTGGGAAGCCAGACGGGTCATGGAACGCATCCGTTATTTGGCTGAGGAGACTCGTTTAGAAGGAGTAAACCGTCGATGACAGAAACGATTAAACTGATGAAAGCTCATAAGTCTGTTCGAAGATTTAAGGAGCAAGCCCTTCCTCAGGAAGACTTGACTGAAATCCTGACAGCGGCCCAAATGGCCTCGTCTTGGAAGAATTTCCAATCCTACTCTGTGATTGTGGTACGAAGTCAAGAAAAGAAAGATGCCTTGTATGAATTGGTGCCTCAAGAAGCTATTCGCCAGTCTGCTGTTTTCCTTCTCTTTGTCGGAGATTTGAACCGAGCAGAAAAGGGAGCACGACTTCATACGGATACCTTCCAACCTCAAGGGGTAGAAGGTCTCTTGATTAGTTCAGTCGATGCGGCTCTTGCTGGTCAAAATGCCCTGCTGGCAGCTGAAAGTTTAGGCTATGGCGGTGTCATTATCGGTTTGGTACGTTACAAGTCAGAAGAAGTGGCAGAGCTTTTTAACCTACCTGACTACACCTATCCTGTCTTTGGGATGGCGCTGGGTCTGCCAAATGAAGAACACGAAGTCAAACCTCGCTTGCCATTGCATCAGGTGGTATTTGAGGAAGAATATCAGGAACAAACAGTTGATGTGATTGAAGCTTATGACCGTGTACAGGCGGACTATGCTGGGGCGCGTGCTACCACAAGCTGGAGTCAGCGTCTAGCAGAACAGTTTGGTCAAGCAGAACCAAGCTCAACTAGAAAAAATCTTGAACAGAAGAAGTTATTGTAGAAAGTGAGAAATTATGGCCCTACCAACTATTGCCATTGTAGGACGTCCCAATGTTGGGAAATCAACCCTATTTAATCGGATCGCTGGTGAGCGAATCTCCATTGTAGAAGATGTCGAAGGAGTGACACGTGACCGTATCTATGCGACGGGTGAGTGGCTCAATCGTTCTTTTAGCATGATTGATACAGGAGGAATCGATGATGTCGATGCTCCTTTCATGGAACAAATCAAGCACCAGGCAGAAATTGCCATGGAAGAAGCAGATGTTATTGTCTTTGTCGTGTCTGGTAAGGAAGGAATTACTGATGCAGACGAATACGTAGCCCGTAAGCTTTATAAGACCCACAAACCAGTTATCCTAGCAGTCAACAAGGTGGACAATCCTGAGATGCGAAATGATATCTATGATTTCTATGCCCTTGGTTTGGGTGAACCACTGCCTATCTCATCTGTTCATGGTATCGGTACAGGGGATGTGCTAGATGCCATCGTAGAAAATCTTCCAAATGAATATGAAGAAGAAAATCCAGATGTCATTAAGTTTAGCTTGATTGGTCGTCCCAATGTTGGAAAATCAAGCTTGATTAACGCTATCTTGGGAGAAGACCGTGTCATTGCCAGTCCAGTTGCTGGAACAACTCGTGACGCCATTGATACCCACTTTACAGATACAGATGGCCAAGAGTTTACCATGATTGATACGGCTGGTATGCGTAAGTCTGGTAAGGTTTATGAAAATACCGAGAAATACTCTGTCATGCGTGCCATGCGTGCTATTGACCGTTCTGATGTGGTCTTGATGGTCATCAATGCGGAAGAAGGCATTCGTGAATACGATAAGCGTATTGCAGGATTTGCCCATGAAGCTGGTAAAGGGATGATTATCGTGGTCAACAAGTGGGATACACTTGAAAAAGACAACCACACCATGAAAAACTGGGAAGAAGATATCCGTGAGCAGTTCCAATACCTGCCTTACGCACCGATTATCTTTGTATCAGCTTTGACCAAGCAACGCCTCCACAAACTTCCTGAGATGATTAAGCAAATCAGCGAAAGTCAAAACACACGTATTCCATCAGCTGTCTTGAACGATGTCATTATGGATGCCATTGCCATTAACCCAACACCGACAGACAAAGGGAAACGCCTTAAGATTTTCTATGCGACTCAAGTGGCAACCAAACCACCAACCTTTGTTATCTTTGTCAACGAAGAAGAACTCATGCACTTTTCTTACCTGCGTTTCTTGGAAAATCAAATCCGCAAGGCCTTTGTCTTTGAGGGAACTCCAATCCATCTCATCGCAAGAAAGCGTAAATAAAAAAGTAGAATCTGGAATGACATTTCCAGATTTTTTTGATATAATAAAATAATAGAAAACGCTATCAAAAAGGAGGTGTCGATGAAACATTTGTTTAAATTTATAATCTTATTTCCCTGGTTTTACTTTTTCAGCTGGATTGAAAAGGATAATAGAGAAAGTAAATTTTTCCCAATTTTTTACTATTTTTACTGGTTTTACATTCCCCTCTATGCTCTTTTTAGCCTTGCTTGGGCAGTTGTTTCAGTTCTGTTTTTCAATATCGTCTTGAGAAATTTGACAGATATCAAGTTATGGGGCATTTGGTTTCTTTTTATTCTGCTAGCTATTGGTCTGAATAGGTTAACTTATTTCTGTTTCAAAAAAATGCTTCGCTTGAGACGAGAACTAGGGAAGTCTAAAGGCGTGAATAAAGGAAGGTGTAGGAACTAAAAAATGACTGTATCTATGATTTGTTTATGGAGCTATAGATACAGTCGTTTTTATTTTAATCGTGAAACCTGAGAGAAGTGTTCGTCTTGTATAGTGGATTGAATATGGAATAATACAATACAACTTATAAAACATTGGTATAAAATGCTTTAGATCCCCTGATTGATTCGTTCACATTCTATTCCAATCTACTACAATAAAACGATAAGAATTATTATAAATTATAGGTTTGAAAAATCATTAATTTCTTTTTCGAGTATTTTAACTAATGACTCTTCTTTGGTTAGTCGTAATAAGGTTATTCCTTTATCAATCAAATCGGAGTTATGTTGTAGTATTCCCAAGCGTACTTGAGAAAATCCAAGAATATCGTATATTTTTAATTCTTCTGCTAATACCAAAAGTTGTAGGGTGATTGTTTCACATTCTTTGAATAAATGATGTTGAAAATATACAGTGGAGAGATTGGCTAAAAAAGATGATAAAAATACTTTTGTTTCTCGGAAGTATTTATATTTCTCGATGGTTTTCATAATTCTATCAATAAGAAGGGGAAGATTTTCAGAAGGAAAGAAAAAGAGAATGGTTCCAAGTAATTTCAAATCACTAATGTACCATGTATCCATAGGTTCAAGATAGTCCCAAATTTCTTCATACAAATCTTTCAAGACGTGGTTGTTTTTGAATCCTTTAGTTCGTAACTCTGTGACAATTTTTGTATGACGATAGATATTTTGAATAGGAACATCGTGATGTGTCTTAAGATATTTTTGACACTTCTCAGTGAGTTCAACCATTTTTCTAGTATCTTGAAAAGTAGACGGATTTTGGCTCTCTACAATAATATCTCGCCTTTCACTAGGATGGTATTCGTTGCATATATACTTGAATTCTGCTAAGCTCATATCAATTTGTTCAAGAAGAAATACCATGTTTTCAAAACTGGGAATAACTTTACCGTGTTCAATATTTGTTAGAGTTGTTCGATGTATGACTTGTCCACATACATCTTGTTGGGTCAATCCTTTTGACTTTCGAATTTCTTTAAAAATTTGTCCATAATCCCATCTCATATTGTTCCTCCTAGGTAAATGTGAATATTTTCTACATTTATAAAAAACGTAGAAAAAGGTGGTATTATTATATCAAAAAGGAGGGAAAAAGTCATGGGCTTTAAAAAATATTTGAAGAATTTACCGAAAAACTCTGGATTTATTATATCTTTGATTTGGAGTTGGATTCAACTTATCTGGTTTGAAACGTGGTTTTGGGGATAAAGAAATTAGAGTCCATACATAATTAAGTAAAGGAGGAATTTGTATGATATACCATCGTTTAGAATAAGTCTATATTTAAAATAGAAGTTATAAGGAATCTTCTTGAATAAAAAATGAAAGGAAACAGAAAAAATGAAAACTAAAAAATTATTGAAAATGGTTATTCCTGTTTTAATGATAAGTGCTGTTGGAACTACTTTCGTAGAAGCAAATCAGATAGGTGCTTTTAGTAATTTTGTTATTACTACCAGTTATAAGAGAACAGGTTATTTGACCAAAGAAAATGAAGGTGCGGAATATATCATGAACTTAAATCCTTGTAGAAATTTACATCCCATGACTGTTAAGCATCGTATAGTAAATTCTAATGGAGAAGCTCGTAGTGGAGAATCGTTAACAACCTGTGGTACTCGTTCAACTCATGGTAATTGGGCAACGGTTGGCTATGTTTATGCAGCAGATATGGCAAGACAAAATTGGTGGGATTTATCAGCTGCCATTTCAGGTAGTTGGTCACCAAATTAATTCGTAAAGTAGGTATAATTTATGAAGATTCCTCTCTTAACTTTGGCAAGGCATAAATTTGTTTATGTCTTGCTTACTTTGCTTTTTCTTGCTTTGGTTTATCGTGATGTTTTGATGACTTATTTCTTTTTTGATATTCATGCGCCCGATCTAGCTAAATTCGATGGACAAGCAATTAAAAATGACTTATTAAAATCAGCATTAGATTTTCGTATTCTCCAGTTCAATCTAGGTTTTTATCAATCATTTATTATTCCAATCATCATTGTTTTGCTAGGTTTTCAATATATTGAGCTGAAAAATAAAGTTTTACGATTGAGTATTGGAAGAGAAGTGAGTTATCAAGGGTTAAAAAGAAAGTTGACTTTTCAACTTGCAAGTATCCCTTGTGTGATATATTTAGTGACTGTGCTGATAATTGCAATTTTAACTTATTTCTTTGGGACTTTTTCTCCTCTTGAATGGAATTCTCTATTTTCTGATGGGAGTAGTTTACAAAGGCTCCTAGATGGAGAGATAACAAGCTATTTGTTCTTTACTTGTGTCCTACTAATCGGTATTTTCATCAATGCAGTCTATTTTTTTAAAATAGTTGATTATTTAGGGAATGTGACTCGTTCGGCAATTGCCTATTTGATGTTTCTTTGGCTTGGTTCTATGATGCTCTATAGTATCTTGCCATACTATATGGTTCCTATGACGAGTTTGATGCAAGCTAGCTATGGGGATGTAAGTTTGATGAGACTCTTTACTCCTTATATCCTTTATATTGTCCCCTATATGGTACTTAAAAAATATGAAGATAATGTTTAAGAACTTTAACAATATTTGGCTAAAGAGAAAGATCGTTTTACTACTTCGTATAGTTCTGATGATGATTTTGATTAACTATCTATTGTCAATAGCGGTTCAAAAGCAGGATGTTTTTCTCTTTTTCAAGAGGGAATTGATTTCAATCTTTTCCTATAATGACTATTCTGAAGCGAATTTAGAAATCCCCAAACTCTTGTTAAATCTTTCGCTTTTCATGGTAGGATGGCTCTCTGTCATTTTACTTGAAACTGATTTGGCAGACCATTACCATCACTTGATCCGCTATCAATCAACCTCCTTTTTCGATTATACAAGGAAACGATTGGTTGTCATCTCTAAATTTTTTATTCAAGATTTATTTGTCTGGTTCCTTGGTTTACTTCCTCTAGGAATTCATTTCAAAACAGTCGCACTTTTCTTTTTACTTGCTCAGTTAATGATCTTGTACTTACTACTGTCTTATCTGATAGCACTTATTAGTGCGGGCGCTGGTTTTTCCTTTTTTCTCTATTTTTTAGCATTTGTGGGACAAGAATGGATGATGGATCATATTGTAACAGTGTATTTAGTACTCTTAAGTTTATTAGTTATGTTGATTGTTAGTCGCTTGGAAGAGAAATTTAAGAAAGGATAAACGATGAGACTTGAAATTATAAATGGACAGAAAATTTATGGGGAAAGACCTATTTTAAATGAGTTGAATCTGGTCTTTCAATCAGGAAATATTTATGGTCTTAAAGGTGATAATGGATCTGGTAAGACAGTTCTTTTAAAGATACTTGCTGGTTATATTAAGCTTGATAAAGGAAAAGTTCTTCAAGATGGGGAAGTCTATGGGATAAAAAATCATTATATTCAGGATGCAGGGGTTTTAATTGAAAAAGTCGAGTTTTTATCTCATTTATCCCTTAGAGAAAATTTGGAATTGTTAAGGTGTTTTTCATCTAAAGTTACGGAAAAAAGAATTGCCGATTGGATCCAATATTATGATTTACAGGAATTTGAAGACGTTGAGTACCGTCATTTATCCTTAGGAACGAAACAAAAAATGGCCTTGATTCAAGCCTTTATTGCCGAACCATCTATACTCTTTCTCGATGAACCTATGAATGCTTTAGATGAGAAGAGTGTGAGGTTAACCAAACAGGTCATTTTATCTTACCTGAAAAAAGAAAATAGTCTGGTTATCCTGACGTCACACATATCGGAAGATATTTCAGATCTTTGTACAGATGTATTAGTTGTCGAAAACGGACATATACAATATATAAAGGATATACAATCCTAGGAGGTAGCTTATGGCACATCTAAAATCATTTATTACACGCTATTCTAAGGTCTATATTGGTTTAGTTCTGTTGATCTGGATTGCTTTCTTCTTTCTTCCTTGGGGCAGTCCGATTCTGGGGGGGAAGATTGACCTCTTCAGCATACAGAAAGTCTTGCTAGTTTTTGGAATTCTGTCGATTTTGATGGCCTTGCTGTCCAAGAAAGTCAGTCTCTTTGTTTTTGGATTGATCTGCTGTTTTTCTCTTTGGATAAATCTATTTATCCTATTTGCGATTTTGCCGATTTTTGTTGGCAATTAAAGCATCATAAAAGTCAGAGAGGTTAGCTTGGAAACTAGCCTCTTTTTCCTTTTCAAAATGGGGATTCTTCCTTGAAAATAATCAGTAATTGTGCTAAAATTAAAAGAACATTCTAAAATATTCGGAATTTAAAGTAAGGAAAAACATGGCTAATATTTTAAAAACAATTATCGAAAATGATAAAGGAGAAATCCGTCGTCTGGAAAAGATGGCTGACAAGGTTTTCAAATACGAAGACCAAATGGCTGCTTTGACAGATGACCAACTAAAAGCAAAAACAGTTGAATTTAAAGAACGTTATCAAAATGGAGAATCGCTGGATTCATTGCTTTATGAAGCATTTGCGGTTGTCCGTGAGGGTGCCAAACGTGTCCTAGGTCTCTTCCCATATAAGGTTCAGGTCATGGGGGGAATCGTTCTTCACCATGGTGACGTGCCAGAAATGCGTACAGGGGAAGGGAAAACCTTGACTGCGACTATGCCCGTATACCTCAATGCCCTTTCAGGTAAAGGGGTTCACGTAGTTACGGTCAATGAATACTTGTCAGAACGTGATGCGACTGAGATGGGTGAATTGTACTCATGGCTTGGTTTGTCAGTAGGGATTAACTTGGCTGCCAAATCTCCAATGGAGAAAAAAGAAGCCTATGAGTGTGATATTACTTACTCAACCAACTCAGAAATCGGATTTGACTACCTTCGTGACAACATGGTCGTTCGCGCTGAAAACATGGTACAACGTCCGCTCAACTATGCCTTGGTCGATGAGGTTGACTCTATCTTGATTGACGAGGCTCGTACACCATTGATTGTATCAGGTGCTAACGCAGTTGAAACTAGTCAGCTCTACCATATGGCAGACCACTATGTAAAATCTTTGGACAAAGACGACTACATCATCGATGTGCAGTCTAAGACTATTGGTTTGTCTGATTCAGGGATTGACAAGGCTGAAAGCTACTTCAAGCTTGAAAACCTCTATGACATCGAAAACGTAGCTCTGACTCACTTTATCGATAATGCCCTTCGTGCTAACTACATCATGCTTCTCGATATTGACTATGTGGTGAGCGAAGAGCAAGAAATCTTGATTGTCGACCAATTTACAGGTCGTACCATGGAAGGTCGTCGTTATTCTGATGGATTGCACCAAGCTATTGAAGCTAAAGAAGGTGTGCCAATCCAGGATGAAACCAAGACATCTGCCTCAATCACTTACCAAAACCTTTTCCGTATGTACAAGAAATTGTCAGGTATGACGGGTACAGGTAAGACTGAGGAAGAAGAATTCCGTGAAATCTACAACATTCGTGTGATTCCAATCCCAACAAACCGCCCTGTTCAACGTATTGACCACTCAGACCTTCTTTATGCAAGTATCGAGGCTAAGTTTAAGGCGGTTGTCGAAGACGTTAAGGCTCGTTACCAAAAAGGTCAGCCTGTCTTGGTTGGTACAGTAGCGGTTGAAACTAGTGACTACATTTCTAAGAAATTAGTCGCAGCTGGCGTTCCTCACGAAGTCTTGAATGCCAAAAACCACTATAGAGAAGCCCAAATCATCATGAATGCTGGTCAACGTGGTGCTGTTACTATCGCAACCAACATGGCCGGTCGTGGTACCGACATCAAGCTTGGTGAAGGGGTTCGCGAATTAGGTGGACTTTGTGTGATTGGTACAGAACGTCATGAAAGTCGTCGTATCGATAACCAGCTTCGTGGACGTTCAGGTCGTCAAGGAGACCCAGGTGAGTCACAATTCTACCTATCTCTTGAAGATGATTTGATGAAACGTTTTGGTTCTGAACGCTTGAAGGGAATCTTTGAACGTCTCAACATGTCTGAAGAGGCGATTGAGTCTCGTATGTTGACGCGTCAGGTTGAGGCAGCGCAAAAACGTGTCGAAGGAAATAACTACGATACTCGTAAACAAGTCCTTCAATACGATGATGTCATGCGTGAACAACGTGAGATTATCTACGCTCAACGTTACGACGTTATCACTGCAGATCGTGACTTGGCACCTGAAATTCAGGCTATGATCAAACGCACGATTGGTCGTGTCGTTGATGGTCATGCGCGTGCAAAACAAGATGAAAAACTAGAAGCAATTTTGAACTTTGCTAAGTACAACTTGCTTCCAGAAGATTCTATTACGATGGAAGACTTGTCAGGCTTGTCTGATAAGGCCATCAAGGAAGAGCTCTTCCAACGTGCATTGCAAGTTTACGATAGTCAGGTTTCAAAACTACGCGATGAAGAAGCAGTCAAAGAATTCCAAAAAGTTTTGATTCTACGAGTGGTAGATAACAAGTGGACAGATCATATCGATGCCCTTGATCAATTGCGTAACGCGGTTGGACTTCGTGGCTATGCTCAGAACAACCCTGTTGTTGAGTATCAGGCAGAAGGTTTCCGTATGTTTAATGACATGATTGGTTCGATTGAGTTTGATGTGACACGCTTGATGATGAAAGCACAAATTCATGAACAAGAAAGACCACAGGCAGAACGCCATATCAGTACAACAGCGACTCGCAATATCGCTGCCCACCAAGCAAATATGCCAGAAGATTTGGATTTGAGCCAGATTGGACGGAATGAACTTTGCCCATGTGGTTCTGGTAAGAAGTTTAAAAACTGTCACGGTAAAAGACAATAAAATGAGATAGTTTAGAGACGGATACCTTGTGAAAAGTAAATTTTTACTTGGTATCCGTTTGCTTTATAAGGAGATGAGTTATGGTATTTACAGCAAAAAGTCCTAAAATAAATATTGAAGAAGTTCGTGCCTTGTCAAAATTAGAAGGTCAGGCTTTGGAGAGAAAATCACAGCGTGATCAAGAGCTAGAAGCCATTATACGTGGAGAAGACCAGCGAATTCTCTTGGTAATCGGGCCATGCTCATCTGACAATGAAGAAGCTGTCCTTGAGTACGCTAAGCGTTTGGCAGCTTTGCAAGAAGAAGTAGCAGACAGTATCTTTATGGTTATGCGTGTTTATACTGCCAAACCCCGTACCAACGGAGATGGTTATAAGGGCTTGATTCACCAGCCTAATGCGACAGAAGCCCCTAGCCTCATCAACGGAATCAAAGCCGTGCGCCATCTTCATTATCGTGTCATCACGGAAACAGGTATGACGACTGCTGATGAAATGCTTTATCCTGAAAATCTGCCGCTTGTAGATGATTTGATTTCTTACATGGCAGTTGGTGCCCGTTCAGTTGAAGACCAGCAACACCGCTTTGTGGCAAGTGGGGCAGGGTTTTCAACAGGGTTTAAAAATCCAACATCTGGAAATCTCAATGTTATGTTTAATGGGATTTATGCTGCTCAAAACAAACAAAGTTTCCTTTTCCTAGGAAAAGAAGTGGAAACAACTGGGAACCCGCTTTCGCACGCCATTCTTCGCGGTGCTCTTAATGAATATGGAAAAAATATTCCCAACTACTATTATGACAATTTAATTGACACCATTGCCCAGTATGAGAAAATGGGCTTGGAAAATCCTTTTATCATCATTGATACCAATCATGACAATTCTGGCAAGCAGTATATGGAACAGATCCGAATTGTCCGCCAGACCTTGATTAACCGTGCTTGGAATGAAAAAATCAAGCAGTTCGTTCGTGGTTTTATGATTGAGTCTTATCTGGAAGATGGTCGACAAAATGAGCCAGAAGTATTTGGCAAGTCTATCACAGACCCTTGCCTGGGTTGGGATAACACAGAAGCCCTTGTCAGAGAAATTTACAAAACGTTAGGAGAATAAGATGGCATTTATTGAAAAAGGTCAAGAAATCGATATGGAAGTCATCAAGGCTGAAACCCAATTGTCTGCGGAAGCCTTGAGACTCAAGGAAAGCCGTGATAGAGAATTGGCAGACATTATTTCAGGGGAAGATGACCGTATTCTCTTGGTGATTGGTCCTTGCTCTTCTGATAATGAAGAGGCTGTCTTGGAATATGCTCGACGTTTATCCGCCTTGCAAAAGAGGGTAGCGGACAAGATTTTCATGGTTATGCGCGTGTATACTGCTAAGCCTCGTACTAACGGAGACGGCTATAAAGGGTTGGTTCACCAGCCAGATACTTCTAAGGCTCCAAGCCTGATTAACGGTTTGCAGGCTGTGCGCCAGTTGCACTACCGCGTGATTACAGAGACTGGTTTGACGACGGCAGATGAGATGCTTTATCCGTCAAATCTAATCTTGGTGGATGACTTGGTCAGCTACCATGCTGTTGGAGCTCGTTCTGTGGAAGACCAAGAGCACCGTTTTGTGGCTTCTGGGATTGATGCACCAGTAGGGATGAAAAATCCAACCTCTGGAAATTTGGGTGTTATGTTTAATGCCATCTATGCTGCTCAAAACAAGCAAACCTTCCTTTATCATGGGCAGGAAGTTGAGACTTCAGGTAATCCTTTATCCCATGTCATCCTCCGTGGAGCAGTTAACGAGTATGGCAATTATATGCCGAATTACTACTATGAAAACCTACTCCAAGCCATTGAACGCTATGAGACAATGGGACTTGAAAATCCTTTTATCCTCATCGACACCAACCATGATAACTCAGGCAAGCAGTATATGGAGCAGATTCGAATTGTTCGCCAGACCTTGCAAAATCGTGATTGGAATGAGAAAATTAAAAAGACAGTTCGAGGATTTATGATTGAATCTTACCTAGCAGATGGTCGTCAAAACCAACCAGAGGTCTTTGGTTGCTCTATTACTGACCCTTGCCTAGGTTGGGAAAATACAGAGGCCTTGGTAGAAGAGATTTATGCTACCTTGACAAAATAAGTGAAAAGGATGGAGTTGGGGAATCTCAACTCCTTTTGATGAGAATGATAGTTGGACACGGAATTGACATCGAAGAATTGGCTTCGATAGAAAGTGCAGTTACACGACATGAAGGATTTGCCAAGCGCGTGCTGACAGCCAAGGAAATGGAACGGTTTAACAGTCTTAAAGGGCGCAGGCAAATCGAATATTTGGCTGGTCGCTGGTCGGCTAAGGAGGCCTTTTCCAAGGCTATGGGAACTGGTATTGGAAAACTCGGTTTTCAGGATTTGGAAGTCTTGAATAATGAACGCGGGGCGCCTTATTTTAGTCAGGCACCATTTTCAGGAAAGATTTGGCTGTCTATCAGCCACACAGATCAGTTTGTGACAGCCAGTGTCATTTTGGAGGAAAATCATGAAAGCTAGTCCACATAGACCAACCAAGGCTCTGATTCATCTGGGAGCTATTCGACAAAATATTCAGCAAATGGGGGCTCATATCCCTCAAGGAACGCTCAAGTGGGCAGTGGTCAAGGCCAATGCTTATGGTCATGGAGCTGTTGCTGTTGCGACGGCTATTCAAGATGATGTTGATGGCTTTTGCGTTTCCAATATCGATGAAGCCATTGAACTCAGACAAGCTGGACTCAGCAAGCCAATCCTCATTTTAGGAGTTTCTGAACTAGAAGTTGTTTCTCTTGCTAAAGAATATGACATTACCTTGACGGTGGCTGGACTGGAGTGGATTCAAGCACTTTTAGATAAGGAAGCGGACCTAACTGGATTGACAGTTCACCTCAAGATTGACTCAGGCATGGGACGGATTGGTTTTAGAGAGACTAGTGAGGCTGAGCAGGCTCAAGACTTGCTCAGACAACACGGTGCTGGTGTTGAAGGAATCTTTACCCACTTTGCTACTGCAGATGAGGAATCAAATGCCTACTTTAATGAACAGTTAGAACGGTTTAAAACTATTTTGGCCAGTATGAAAGGTCTTCCAGAGCTGATCCATGCCAGCAATTCTGCAACGACTCTTTGGCATTCAGAGACTATTTTCAATGCGGTTCGTATGGGAGATGCCATGTATGGTTTAAACCCAAGCGGAGATGTCTTGGATTTGCCTTATGATTTGATACCGGCCTTGACCTTGGAGTCGGCTCTGATCCATGTCAAGATAGTTCCAGCTGGAGCTTGCATGGGTTACGGGGCGACATATCAAGCGGATAGTGAGCAAGTCATCGCGACGGTACCAATTGGCTATGCGGATGGTTGGACACGAGATATGCAAAATTTCTCTGTCTTGGTAGATGGCCAAGCTTGCCCAATTGTCGGCAGGGTTTCGATGGACCAAATCACCATTCGTCTGCCTAAGCCTTACCCACTCGGAACTAAGGTAACCTTGATTGGCTCCAACGGTGACAAGGAAATCACTGCAACTCAGGTAGCTGCCTACCGCGGAACCATTAACTATGAGGTGGTTTGTCTCCTCAGCGACCGCATTCCGAGAGAATATTATTAGAAAAGAAAGGAGTGGAGCATGAATCTACATCAACCCTTGCATGTCTTGCCTGGTGTGGGACCAAAGTCAGCAGAAAAATACGCCAAACTAGGAATTGAAAATTTGCAAGACCTCTTGCTCTACTTTCCTTTCCGTTATGAAGACTTCAAAACTAAGCAAGTGCTGGAACTGGAAGATGGGGAGAAGGCAGTCCTATCTGGTCAAGTCGTGACTCCTGCTAGTGTCCAGTATTATGGTTTCAAGCGCAATCGCCTGCGCTTTAGCCTCAAGCAGGGAGAAGTCGTTTTTGCGGTGAATTTCTTTAACCAGCCCTATCTAGCAGATAAGATAGAGTTGGGAGCAACCCTTGCTGTCTTTGGAAAATGGGACCGCGCCAAGGCTAGTCTGACTGGGATGAAGGTCCTAGCTCAGGTGGAAGATGACCTCCAACCTGTTTATCGCTTGGCTCAGGGAATCAGTCAAGCCAGTCTGATCAAGGTTATTAAGACAGCCTTTGATCAGGGACTGGACCTCTTGATTGAGGAAAATCTGCCCCAGTCCTTTCTGGACAAATACAAACTCATGTCCCGTTGTCAGGCAGTCCGAGCTATGCATTTTCCTAAGGATTTGGCAGAATACAAGCAGGCTCTTCGCCGTATCAAGTTTGAGGAACTCTTTTATTTCCAAATGCAGTTGCAGACGCTCAAGTCTGAAAATAGAGTTCAGGGAAGCGGTCTGGTTCTGAATTGGTCTCAGAAAAAAGTGACAGCAGTCAAGGAAAGCCTTCCTTTTGCCTTGACCCCAGCTCAAGAAAAAAGTTTGCAGGAAATTTTGATCGACATGAAGTCCGACCACCACATGAATCGTCTCCTACAAGGAGATGTGGGGAGCGGAAAAACGGTAGTCGCTGGCTTGGCTATGTTTGCGGCAGTGACGGCTGGCTACCAATCAGCCCTAATGGTACCAACAGAAATCCTTGCAGAGCAACACTTTGAGAGTTTACGGAACCTCTTTCCAGAATTGAAACTGGCTCTCTTGACAGGTTCCTTAAAAGCTGCAGAAAAGAGAGAAGTCTTGGAGACTATTGCCAAGGGTGAGGCTGATTTGATTATCGGAACCCACGCTTTGATACAAGATGGGGTGGATTATGATCGCCTTGGTTTGATTATTATCGATGAGCAGCACCGTTTTGGTGTAGGGCAACGGCGTGTTCTGAGAGAAAAAGGGGACAATCCAGATGTACTCATGATGACAGCGACTCCCATTCCACGAACCTTGGCTATCACAGCCTTTGGAGATATGGATGTTTCCATTATTGACCAGATGCCAGCAGGACGGAAGCCTATTGTAACACGTTGGATCAAGCATGAGCAACTACCTCAGGTTTTGACTTGGTTAGAGGGAGAAATTCAAAAAGGTTCTCAAGCCTATGTCATCTCTCCCTTGATTGAAGAATCAGAAGCTCTGGATCTGAAAAATGCTATTGCCTTATCAGAAGAGTTGACGGCTCATTTTGCAGGTAAGGCAGAGGTGGCTCTTTTACATGGTAAGATGAAGAGTGATGAAAAAGACCAGATTATGCAGGAGTTCAAAGAGCGAAAAACGGATATTCTAGTTTCAACGACGGTTATCGAGGTCGGGGTCAATGTTCCAAATGCGACCGTTATGATTATCATGGATGCCGATCGGTTCGGGCTCAGCCAGCTTCACCAGCTCAGAGGTCGTGTGGGTCGGGGAGATAAGCAGTCTTATGCAGTTCTCGTTGCCAATCCCAAGACTGATTCTGGGAAAGACCGCATGCGCATCATGACAGAAACGACCAATGGATTTGTTCTTGCTGAGGAAGATTTGAAAATGCGTGGTTCTGGTGAGATTTTTGGAACCAGACAGTCAGGACTTCCAGAATTCCAAGTGGCTGATATTATCGAAGATTTTCCGATTTTAGAAGAAGCCAGAAAGGTTGCTAGCTACATTAGTTCGATAGAAGGCTGGCAAGAGGATCCAGAGTGGCGCATGATTGCCTTTCATTTGGAAAAGAAAGAACATCTAGATTAAGCTTTCTCTAAGGAAAACTTAAGCTAGCTTTCAGGTTTGGCCCTTATACTAGAGTCATCAAAAAGAAACGAGGACTCTCAGATGACAGTAACGATTAAAGTAAATTACCAAACTACTTTCCAAAAGAAAGAAGCAACAAACTAAGATTGAATAAAGGAAGAAGAGCGTAACTGCTCTTTTTTCGTTACACAGAAGCTTGGCAAGAGGATCCAGAGTGGCGCATGATTGCTCTTCATCTGGAAAAGAAAGAACATTTAGATTAAGCTTTCTCTAAGGAAAACTTAAGCTAGCTTTCAGGTTTGACCCTTATACTAGAGTCATCAAAAAGAAACGAGGACTCTCACATGACAGTAACGATTAAAGTAAATTACCAAACTACTTTCCAAAAGAAGGAAGCAAAAAACTAGTATAAACAGAAGAGAGAGCGAAATGCTCTTTTTTCGTTTCTAAAACTACTTTCAGCCCATCATCCTAAAAGTAAAGAATCTAAATTCACTTTCTATTTACCCTTCTTTCTTGCATTGATTACATAGATATGCTACAGTTGTGATAGTGATTACAAAATAAAAGGAGCATGCTATGAAAAATCCGGCTTTATTAGAAGAAATGAAGACCTATCTAGGAAGAGATGGGGTCCCAGAAGACTTTGATGTTTTCTGGGATGGGGAAGTGAAAAAAGTTTCCACGCTTCCAGCCTACCAGTTGGAGGAAAGAGATTTTCACATCCCTCAAGTCAAGTGCTATGAGTTAACTTTTGAAGGAAGCAATGAAGGCAAGATCTATGCATGCGTCGTTCTTCCAAAGAGTGAGGAGAAGGTTCCTCTAATCTTCCATTTTCATGGTTATATGGGACGTGGTTGGGATTGGACCGACATGCTGGCCTTCACCGTAGCTGGTTACGGTGTTGTTTCCATGGACGTTCGAGGCCAGTCAGGTTACTCGCAAGACGGCTTGCGTTCTCCTCTAGGGAATACCGTTAAGGGGCATATCATCCGTGGTGCTGTGGAAGGTCGGGATCATCTCTTTTATAAGGATGTTTATCTGGACATTTACCAGTTGGTTGAAATTATTGCTAGTCTGCCTCAGGTGGATGAGAAGCGACTTTCCAGCTATGGTGCCTCTCAAGGAGGGGCTTTAGCTCTGGTTGCAGCAGCGCTCAATCCTAGAATTGAGAAAACTGTTGCGATCTATCCTTTCTTGTCAGACTTCAGACGAGTCCTTGAGATTGGGAATACCAGTGAGGCCTATGACGAACTTTTCCGTTATTTCAAGTTTCACGACCCCTTCCATGAAACAGAGGAGGAAATCATGGCGACTCTTGCCTATATCGATGTGAAAAATCTTGCTCATCGTATCAAGGGTGAAGTTAAGATGATTACAGGCTTGGACGACGATGTTTGCTATCCCATTACCCAGTTTGCGATTTATAATCGTCTGACCTGCGATAAAACCTATCGTATCATGCCTGAGTATGCCCACGAAGCCATGAATGTTTTTGTCAATGACCAGGTTTATAACTGGCTCTGTGGGAGTGAGATTCCTTTTAAATATCTAAAATAAGGAGTCGACTCTAAGCACAAAATCTTAAAAATCACAAACACGCATAGTATCAGGTATTGAACAAGCTTGATACTATGCGTTTTATCATGGAAATATTTATAGAATTTTTTGTTGCTAGCTTTGTCAAATTGCTTAAAATAATTTTTTTCAGAAAGCAAAAGCCGATACCTATCGAGTAGAGTAGTTCTTGCTATCGTCAGGCTTGTCTGTAGGTGTTAATACTTTCCAAAAATCTCTTCAAACCACGTCAGCTTTCATCTGTAACCTCAAAACAGTGTCTTGAGCATCATGCGGCTAGCTTCTTAGTTTGGTCTTTGATTTTCATTGAGTATAAAAACAGATGAGTCTCTGTTTTCTTTTTATGGACTATAAATGTTCAGCTGAAACTACTTTCAAGGACATTATTATATAAAAGAGTTTCTTGAAACTAAAATCTATTATATCACACTATATTGAAAGCGTTTTAAAAATGAGGTATAATAAATTTGCTAACACTTATAAAAAGTGATAGAATCTTATCTTTATGTATATTTAAAGATAGATTGCTGTAAAAATAGTAGCAGCTATGCGAAATGACAGATAGAGAGAAGGGATTGAAGCTTAGAAAAGGGGAATAATATGATATTTAAGGCATTCAAGACAAAAAAGCAGAGAAAAAGACAAGTTGAACTACTTTTGACAGTTTTTTTCGACAGTTTTCTGATTGATTTATTTCTTCACTTATTTGGGATTGTCCCCTTTAAGTTGGATAAGATTCTGATTGTAAGCTTGATTATATTTCCCATTATTTCTATAAGTATTTATGCCTACGAAAAGCTATTTGAAAAAGTGTTCGATAAGGATTGAGCAGGAAGTATGGTATAAATAGCATAGGCTGATGTCCAATAATTTGCTTATAAAGAGATATTTTAGTTTAATTGCAGCGGTGTCCTGGTAGATAAACTAGATTGGCAGGAGTCTGATTGGAGAAAGGAGAGGGGAAAATTGACACCGATTTGAGATAGTTTGTTTAGTTCATTTTTGTCATTTAAATGAACTGTAGTAAAAGAAAGTTAAGAAAAGACAAACTAAGTGTATTTTCTGGAGTAAATGTCTTATTTCAGAAATCGGGATATAGATATAGAGAGGATCAGTATGAATCGGAGTGTTCAAGAACGTAAGTGTCGTTATAGCATTAGGAAACTATCGGTAGGAGCGGTTTCTATGATTGTAGGAGCAGTGGTATTTGGAACGTCTCCTGTTTTAGCTCAAGAAGGGGCGAGTGAGCAACCTCTGGCAAATGAAACTCAACTTTCGGGGGGGGGGGGGGGAGCTCAACCCTAACTGATACAGAAAAGAGCCAGCCTTCTGAGGAAGGAGAAAATATAACTCTTCCTGCAGAGCATGTAGAGTCTGTTTCAGAGACTGAACTTTCTGGCAATGAGCAAGAACAAGAAAGGGAAGATAAGCAAGAAGAAAAAATTCCAAGAGATTACTATGCACGAGATTTGGAAAATGTCGAAACAGTGATAGAAAAAGATGACTTAGAGACGAATGATTCAAATGGAAAAAGAGTAGACTTGTCTGATGAATTAGAGAAAGTAAAGGGACTCCAAAATGCAACTGTTCATGTGGAGTTCAAACCGGCTGCTGATAGTCCTAGTTTTTACAATCTCTTTTCTGCTTCCAGTACAACTAAAATAAATGAATACTTTACAATGGCAATCAATAATGGGACAGCTTTGATAGAGGGACGTGGAGCTGATGGTAGTCAATTTTATGGAAGTTATACAGATGCGCCTTTGAAGATTAGACCAGGCAAGTATAATTCGGTTACTTTTACTGTTGAAAGACCAAGAAAGGATAGTCCAAATGGTCAGGTTCGTCTTTATGTGAATGGTGTATTATCTCGTACGAATAAAAAGTCAGGAAAATTCCTGGCAGACATGCCAGATGTGGATAAACTCCAGTTAGGTGCAACTAATAGAGCAGGAGAACTGAAGTGGGGCTCAAATCTTTCTATTCGTAATCTGACTGTATACAATCGTGCTCTAACTCCAGAGGAAGTCAAAAAACGTAGCCAGTTATTTGATGTAACAGATATTGAACCGTCACTTCCTGAAGGGGCAGTCTTGACAGAAAAGCAAGAGTTGTTTATGAGTGGTGTCAATGATAAGCCAAATAGTGAAGGAATTAAGAGTTATCGGATTCCAGCTTTGCTACGTACGGATAAAGGAACATTACTAGCAGGAGCAGATCAGCGTCGTCTCCACCATTCTGATTGGGGAGATATTGCTATGGTCGTTAGGAGAAGTGAGGATGGGGGAACTACTTGGCAGCCAACCTTAACCTTGACCAATCTGCGAGACAATCCAGAAGCAAAAGATCCACAGGCACCATCTCCACTTAATATCGATATGGTCTTGGTTCAAGATCCTACCACAAAGAGAATTTTTTCAATCTATGATATGTTCCCAGAAGGGCGGGCGGTATTTGGAATGCCAAACAAACCTCAAAAAGCTTATCAACAAGTTGGAGATAAGCACTATCAATTACTATATAAACAAGGGGAAAATCAAGCATATACTGTTCGAGAAAACGGAGAAGTATATGATGCAAATAATCAAAAAACAGATTATCGCGTTGTAGTGGATCCAAAAGAAGAAGCCTACAGAGATAAGGGCGACCTCTATAAAGGAGAAGTGCTTCTTGGGAATATTTACTTTGCTCAGTCTGCTAAAAATCCATTTCGTGTAGCCTACACTAGTTATTTATGGCTTTCCTATAGTGATGATGATGGGAAAACTTGGTCGCAACCAAGAGATATTACACCATCAATTCGCCAAGATTGGATGAAATTTTTAGGAACAGGTCCAGGTACAGGAATTGTGCTTAGAACAGGAGAGCACAAGGGTCGTATCTTAGTTCCTACTTATACCACCAATGCTATCTCCCATCTAAGCGGATCCCAGTCTTCTCGTTTGATTTATTCAGATGACCATGGAGAAACATGGCAGGCTGGAGCTGCTGTCAATGATGATAGGACAGTAGGCGGAAGGAAAATTCATTCCTCAACTATGAATAATAGTCCTGCCCAAAATACAGAGTCAGTTGCTGTACAGTTAAATAATGGTGATGTGAAACTCTTTATGAGAGGATTAACGGGTGATTTACAGGTTGACACAAGTAAAGATGGTGGGCAAACTTGGGACAAAGAAATCAAGAGATACAATCAGGTTAAAGATGTTTATGTCCAAATGGCTGCTATTCACACCATGCACGAAGGAAAAGAATACATCATTTTAACCAATTCAGGAGGACCTAAACGGACGAATGGAATGGCTCATTTGGCTCGTGTAGAGGACAACGGAGACTTGACTTGGTTACATCATAGACCAATTCAAAAAGGAGAGTTTGCCTATAATTCGCTTCAAGAATTAGGAAATGGTGAGTATGGTATCTTGTATGAACATACTGAAAAAGGACAGAATGCCTATACCCTATCATTTAGAAAATTTAACTGGGAATTTTTAACAAAAGATCCGGTATATCCAACGAGTGTAACTATCAGGGAAGTTCGTAAATTGGAAACAGAAGAAGAGGATGCAGAACAAGGCATCTTAGCTATGCAATTTGATTCTGAGGTACTAGTGAATTCTATTCCGACTTTGACTTTAGCGAATGGACACAAAGCTACCTTCTTGACCCAGGCAGATCAAAAAACTCTACTTTTCACCTTTAATAAAGAAGATGCAGGTCAAGAAATTACAGGTCTACTGGCCGGTAGAATTGACAGTATGCATGATTTACCAGTTACACTAGCTGGTAGTAGAATTCCTGAAGATACGAAAGAAAATCCTGTCGAGACCATGAATACAGTAAGAGAAGATGTATCTGAGGAGATGACAGAAAGGAAGTCAGAGAAGAATCAAGTGTCTATGGAGCCTTCAGGCAGAATGGTAGCAAACTCTCCTCTTACTTCTCTTGCTCCTCGTTATCTCCAATCTTATGTAGGAGATGTTACTTTAACTCCTCTTAAAACTGAGATTAAAGTTCCAGTAACGACTGGTTGGAAGCAAGAAAATGGTGCGTGGTATTTTTATACATCTGCTGGTGAAGTGGTGAAAGGCTGGCTTCAGGAAGCGGGTAAATGGTACTACTTGAGTTCTACTGGTGCGATGGCAACTGGTTGGGTGAAAGATGGTAACCAATGGTATTATTTGAGTGAGAGTGGAGCAATGTCTACTGGCTGGGTTGAATCCAGCGGTGTGTGGTACTATCTCAATGCTAATGGTTCAATGGCAACTGGTTGGATAAAAGATGGAGACCATTGGTACTATCAGGAATCATCTGGTGCAATGAAGGTAAATCAATGGTTCCAAGTTGGAGACAAATGGTACTATGTCAATGAAAGCGGAAGATTAGCTGTTAATACCATAGTGGATGGTTATAAAGTTAACTCCAATGGGGAGTGGGTCAACTACTAGAACCTTGGATGTTGATGAATAACTGAGACATGTTTTGTCCGTCATAGAGATAAAAAGTTTATTTAGATAGTTTTCGTAGAAATTTCTACTTTAAGAAAAAGTCAATTTAGATGAGCTCTTATTGCCGGGTAAATGCCTTGCTAGTCGTAAATAAACTGTATATTTCCGACTTACTTAGGACTGGATACCACTAGTCGCAACTTAACAGTTCGCTTTAAGTGTTAAAATGCATATAGCTAGTTATTGGTTATATGCGTTTTTGTTCTTGATTATTTTATTTCTGTCTTGGAATATAGGTAAAATTATAGTAAAATAAAATTCTGTAAATCATGTTGGTAGATATACAGGAAGAAGAGTGTATTGTTGACAATACAGCACATAGAATCCAACATGTCCTTATACTCAAAAAATCAAAGAGCAAATTAGGAAGCTAACCGTAGCCTGCTCAAAATACCGTTTTGAGGTTGTAGATAGAACTGACGAAGTCAGCTCAAAACACCGTTTTGAGGTTGCAGATAGAACTGACGAAGTCAGTAACATATACATACGGCACGACAAGGCTGACATGGTTTGAAGAGTATGGAACAATCATAACTTATTTGAAGATTTTAAAAGATTGTAAGCTATTATATCTGGATAAATAAGTATTAGAAACTAAAGTGAGGAAAAAGATGTTTTTTATATTTAAAAGGTTTAGGAAAATTTCGTATCGCTAACACCAGACGGCTATAGAGTGAACGAGTACGGGGAATGGATCAACTGAACTTGCTTTATGGCATATTGACGAGCAAGCTAGTAGTATAAAAAAACATTAGAATTAATAGTCTAGGAAGTGGTAAGGATTTTCTAAAATGGTTGATTTTGTAATCTTTTTTGTAAAATATAGTCTTTAATAAATAATATGAGTAAAATTCATCTCTTTGAAAGTGATTAGGGGTAATAGTTTTTAACTTTCTCACTTCTTTTATCTTTCTTTTCCGAATAAATAGATAGGAGCACCAAATCTAGCAAACCTAGATTAAAAATGTGCTATAATAGAAGGAGGAAAAGGATGATTCTAAGACATCCGGGCATTAGCCCGACCAATGACTTGGTTGCTAAGAAAATTTTCAGCAACCCAGAAATCACTTGTCAATTTATTCGCGATATGCTGGACTTGCCAGCCAAAAATGTAACCATTTTAGAGGGAAGCAATATTCACGTTTTGCCTTCCCTACCCTACTCGGCACAGGATTTCTATACCAGTATAGACGTCTTGGCAGAGTTAGACAATGGGACACAAGTTATTATTGAGATTCAGGTACATCATCAGAATTTTTTCATCAATCGCCTGTGGGCTTACTTGTGTAGTCAGGTCAATCAAAATCTCGAAAAAATTCGTCAACGAGAAGGTGATACCCACCAGAGTTACAAGCATATCGCACCAGTATACGCTATCGCTATCGTGGACAGTAATTATTTTCAAGATGACTTAGCTTTTCATAGCTTTAGCATGCGCGAGGATACGACAGGTGAGGTCTTAACCATCACAAATAACGGTCAAGCAAACCATCTAGTCAAGATGGCATTCTTGGAATTAAAAAAATACAGAGAAACCAGCAAAGATAGCATTCGCAAACCGTGGTTGGAGTTTTTTGGGAACAAACCCTTTACCCAGCGCCCCGAGCGAGCCATCAGCCAAGCAGATCAACTGCTGGACTACAAGAGCTGGTCCGAGGAGGACAGGAAAATGTTTAGTCAACTACGTATGCGAGAAGAACAAGCCTTGTTAGCACAGGACTATGCCTTGGAACAAGCTGAAGAAAAAGGGTTGGAGAGAGGTCGGGCAGAAGGACTTGAACGTGGAAAACTTTTTGCCTTTCTGGATATGGTTCGCCAAGGACTTCTGACTTCCGAGGTTGCCAGTCAGCAGTTGGGTATGTCAGTATCTGAGTTTGAGGCGTTGTTGTAAGATCAGCAATAATAGACAAGAAAACCATCTGGTTAAGATGGCATTCTTGGAATTAAAAAACTCTAGGCACAAAATCTTAAAAAACACAAACACGCATAGTATCAGGTATTGAACAAGCTTGATACTATGCGTTTTATAGTGCATTGAATCTATATTAGGACACTACAATTCTTAAATCATTGTTAGAAATTAGTTTGAATTTTCCAATCAATTTATTCGATTTTTACATCATTGCATTATATCATGCGACTATTAACCTTGTTTTCTCCTAAAATTGACTTTCTTGTTTTTTTATCTTGTCCACTCGAAACAGGTCTTGCAAGAAATCTACTTATTTTTGAAAGTACTTTTAATGTAGTTGATATAGTTAAAAAGATTTGAAACTAAATTCCAAATTAGAAAAAGGCTTGAAATACTAAAAAAAAAAAGTATACTCTAATTGAAAACGGTAACAAAACTAATTTAGAGTATTTCTCTCTTAAAAGTTCTTGGTGAAACGAGATGTAGAAAGGAGATTTAGCCAAAGAGTCTATTAGTGCTAGAATAATAGATTAGAATTATTTTAGAAAAACTAATACTCAATGAAAATCAAAGAGCAAACTAGGAAACTAGCCGCAGGCTGTACTTGAGTACGGCAAGGCGACGTTGACGCAGTTTGAATTTGATTTTCGAAGAGTATAAGTGAGCAGCTTATAAATTCAATTCCCCAAATAGATTCATACTAGTATCTTTTGCAAAAAATAAAGGGCGACTTCCTTCATGAATATCAATTTCATCTATAAGGAAGGTAGCTAATTGAACTAACTTATTTATTCTGTTTGTCGCTAGAAAAATCAGACCTCCTTGTGAAGATTGAGGAGATACTGAATGAAAATCAAAGAGGAAACTAGCAAGCTAGTAGCAGATTGCCCAAAACACCGCTTTGAGGTTGTAGATAAGACTGACCTATATAATCCAAGGTGAAGCGACTGTGGTTTGAAGAGATTTTCAAAGAGTATAGGCTAGAGAGTAGTGTTTTTATGTCCTTCTAGTAGAAAATGCTAGACAGAAGAATGGGGAACTTGGATAGGAAAAATAGATTGAGAAAGGAGGTTAAAAAGAGATGATTATTACAAAAATTAGCCGTTTAGGAACTTATGTGGGAGTAAATCCACATTTTGCAACATTGATAGATTTTCTAGAAAAAACAGGACTAGAAAATTTAACAGAAGGTCCGATTGCTATCGATGGTAATCGATTGTTTGGGAATTGCTTTACTTATCTAGCAGACGGTCAAGCAGGAGCCTTCTTTGAAACTCACCAAAAATATTTGGATATTCATTTAGTTTTGGAAAACGAAGAAGCCATGGCTGTTACGTCGCCAGAAAATGTAAGCGTTACCCAAGAGTATGATGAAGAGAAGGATATTGAATTATACACAGGGAAAGTGGAACAGTTGGTTCAGTTGAGAGCTGGCGAATGTCTCATCACTTTTCCAGAAGATTTACATCAACCCAAGGTTCGTATAAATGATGAACCTGTGAAAAAAGTTGTCTTTAAAGTTGCGATTTTTTAATGTAGAAAGGGAAGAACGATGAAAAAAATGAGAAAATTTTTATGTCTAGCTGGAGTTGCGCTAGCAGCCGTTGCCTTGGTAGCTTGTTCAGGAAAAAAAGAAGTTACAACTAGTACTGAACCACCGACAGAATTATCTGGTGAGATTACAATGTGGCACTCCTTTACTCAAGGACCGCGTTTAGAAAGTATTCAAAAATCAGCAGATGCTTTCATGCAAAAGCATCCAAAAACGAAAATCAAGATTGAAACATTCTCTTGGAATGACTTCTATACTAAATGGACTACAGGTTTAGCAAATGGGAATGTGCCAGATATCAGTACAGCTCTTCCTAACCAAGTAATGGAAATGGTCAACTCAGATGCTTTGGTTCCGCTAAATGATTCTATCAAGCGTATTGGACAGGATAAATTTAACGAAACTGCCTTAAATGAAGCAAAAATCGGAGATGATTACTACTCTGTTCCTCTTTATTCACATGCACAAGTTATGTGGGTTAGAACAGATTTGTTAAAAGAACATAATATTGAGGTTCCTAAAACTTGGGATCAACTCTATGAAGCTTCTAAAAAATTGAAAGAAGCTGGAGTTTATGGCTTGTCTGTTCCGTTCGGAACAAATGACTTAATGGCAACACGCTTCTTGAACTTCTACGTACGTAGTGGTGGAGGAAGCCTCTTAACAAAAGATCTTAAAGCAGATTTGACAAGTCAACTTGCTCAAGATGGTATTAAATACTGGGTTAAAATGTATAAAGAAATTTCACCTCAAGATTCTTTGAACTTTAATGTCCTTCAACAAGCTACCTTGTTCTATCAAGGAAAAACAGCATTTGACTTTAACTCTGGCTTCCATATTGGAGGCATCAATGCCAACAGTCCTCAACTGATTGATTCGATTGATGCTTATCCTATTCCAAAAATCAAAGAATCTGATAAAGACCAAGGAATTGAGACCTCAAACATTCCAATGGTTGTTTGGAAAAATTCAAAACATCCAGAAGTTGCTAAAGCATTCTTAGAATCACTTTATAATGAAGAAGACTACGTTAAATTCCTTGATTCAACTCCAGTAGGTATGTTGCCAACTATTAAGGGGATTAGCGATTCTGCAGCCTATAAAGAAAATGAAACTCGTAAGAAATTTAAACATGCTGAAGAAGTAATTACTGAAGCTGTTAAAAAAGGTACTGCTATTGGTTATGAAAATGGACCAAGTGTACAAGCTGGTATGTTGACTAACCAACACATTATTGAACAAATGTTCCAAGATATCATTACAAATGGAACAGATCCTATGAAAGCAGCAAAAGAAGCAGAAAAACAATTAAACGATTTATTTGAGGCTGTTCAGTAGATGTAAAAGACTAGAAAATAGGTGGGCTAGTGAGCTGAAAAGCCCTAGCCCAATCTTGTAAAAGAAGGGAGAAGGAGAATGGTTAAAGAACGTAATTTAACTCGCTGGATATTTGTTTTGCCAGCTATGATTATCGTAGGATTACTCTTTGTTTATCCGTTTTTCTCGAGTATTTTTTATAGCTTTACCAATAAGCATTTGATTATGCCCAATTACAAATTTGTTGGTTTAGCTAACTATAAAGCTGTGCTATCAGATCCCAACTTCTTTAATGCGTTCTTTAATTCAATTAAGTGGACCGTTTTCTCATTAGTTGGTCAAGTTTTAGTAGGGTTTGTATTGGCTTTAGCTCTTCACAGAGTACGCCACTTCAAGAAATTATATAGGACCTTATTGATTGTTCCTTGGGCATTTCCTACCATCGTTATTGCCTTTTCTTGGCAGTGGATTCTAAACGGGGTTTATGGCTACTTACCTAATCTAATCGTAAAATTAGGTTTAATGGAACATACACCTGCATTTTTGACAGATAGTACATGGGCATTTCTATGTTTGGTGTTTATCAACATTTGGTTTGGAGCGCCGATGATTATGGTCAATGTGCTTTCGGCATTGCAGACAGTACCAGAAGAACAATTTGAGGCTGCTAAGATAGATGGTGCTTCAAGTTGGCAGGTGTTCAAGTTTATCGTCTTTCCACATATTAAAGTGGTTGTAGGACTTCTAGTTGTTTTGAGAACTGTATGGATCTTTAATAACTTTGACATTATCTACCTCATTACTGGTGGTGGACCAGCCAATGCTACAACGACGCTCCCAATTTTTGCTTACAACCTAGGTTGGGGAACTAAATTATTGGGTCGTGCCTCAGCAGTTACAGTATTGCTCTTTATCTTCTTGGTGGCGATTTGCTTTATCTACTTTGCTATCATCAGTAAGTGGGAAAAGGAGGGTAGAAAATAATGAAGAAGAAATCCGGTATTTATTTAGATGTTCTCTCACATGTACTCTTGATTGGTGCGACTATTGTTGCAATTTTCCCATTGGTATGGATTATCATATCTTCTGTCAAGGGTAAAGGGGAATTAACTCAGTATCCAACACGATTTTGGCCTGAACAATTTACATTAGATTATTTCACTCATGTTATCAACGATTTGCACTTTATTGATAACATTCGAAACAGTTTAATCATTGCCTTAGCTACAACCGTTATTGCGATTATTATTTCTGCTATGGCAGCCTATGGTATTGTTCGATTCTTCCCTAAATTGGGAGCAATCATGTCAAGATTACTCGTCATTACCTACATTTTCCCACCAATTCTGTTAGCAATTCCCTATTCAATTGCCATTGCTAAAGTTGGGTTAACAAATAGTTTATTTGGCTTGATGATGGTTTATCTATCTTTTAGTGTTCCATATGCAGTTTGGCTCTTAGTTGGATTTTTCCAAACAGTTCCAATTGGAATTGAAGAAGCAGCTCGAATTGATGGTGCAAATAAATTTGTTACTTTTTATAAAGTTGTGCTACCGATTGTAGCACCAGGTATTGTAGCAACAGCTATTTATACATTTATCAATGCTTGGAATGAATTCCTGTATGCTTTGATTTTGATTAACAATACAGGAAAGATGACAGTAGCAGTAGCCCTTCGATCACTTAACGGTTCAGAAATTTTAGACTGGGGAGATATGATGGCTGCATCTGTTATTGTAGTTCTTCCATCAATCATTTTCTTCTCAATTATCCAAAATAAGATTGCAAGTGGATTGTCAGAAGGATCTGTGAAGTAATACTCAATGAAAATCAAAGAGCAAACTAGGAAACTAGCCGCAGGTTGCTCAAAGTACAGCTTTGAGGTTGCAGATAAAACTGACGAAGTCAGCTCAAAACACGTTTTTGAGGCTGTAGATGAAGCGACGTTGACGCGGTTTGAAGAGATTTTCGAAGAGTATAAGTTAAAATTAGAAAGTTTATTCAATAATAAAGGAGAAAAAACATGGTTAAATACGGTGTTGTTGGAACAGGATATTTTGGAGCTGAATTGGCTCGCTATATGCAAAAGAATGATGGAGCAGAGATTACTCTTCTCTATGATCCAGATAATGCAGAGGCAATTGCAGAAGAATTGGGAGCAAAAGTAGCAAGCTCCCTAGATGAGTTGGTTTCTAGCGATGAAGTAGATTGTGTTATCGTCGCAACTCCAAATAATCTTCATAAGGAACCGGTTATTAAGGCTGCACAACATGGTAAAAATGTTTTCTGTGAAAAACCAATTGCGCTTTCTTATCAAGATTGTCGCGAGATGGTAGATGCGTGTAAAGAAAACAATGTAACCTTTATGGCAGGACATATTATGAATTTCTTTAATGGTGTTCATCACGCAAAAGAACTCATTAATCAAGGAGTGATTGGAGACGTTCTATATTGTCACACTGCTCGTAATGGTTGGGAAGAACAACAACCGTCCGTATCATGGAAAAAAATTCGTGAAAAATCAGGTGGTCACTTGTATCACCACATCCATGAGTTGGATTGTGTTCAATTCCTTATGGGTGGCATGCCTGAAACTGTAACTATGACAGGTGGAAATGTAGCCCATGAAGGTGAACATTTCGGTGATGAAGATGATATGATTTTTGTCAATATGGAATTTTCTAATAAGCGTTTTGCCTTGTTAGAATGGGGTTCAGCTTATCGTTGGGGTGAACATTATGTCTTAATCCAAGGAACGAAAGGTGCTATCCGCTTAGACTTATTCAACTGTAAAGGAACTCTTAAGCTAGATGGACAAGAAAGCTATTTCTTGATTCACGAATCTCAAGAAGAAGATGATGATCGTACTCGTATCTATCATAGTACAGAGATGGACGGAGCAATTGCTTATGGTAAACCAGGTAAACGTACTCCATTATGGCTATCATCTGTCATTGATAAAGAAATGCGCTGTCTGCATGAGATTATGCAAGGAGCTCCAGTATCAGAAGAATTTGCAAAACTATTGACAGGTGAAGCTGCTCTAGAAGCAATTGCTACTGCAGATGCTTGTACCCAGTCTATGTTTGAAGATCGCAAAGTAAAATTGTCAGAAATTGTAAAATAAATTTTGGTATTCTCCTATTATAGGCCAACTTGCTCCTCTGAAAGTACTTTTAGAGGAGCTGTTTGACTTGGCTAGTTTTTGAAACTGAAATCTATTATACTACAAACTCTTGAAAACGTTTTATTTTTGAGGTATAATAATCTCATAGAAACAAAGAAAAAGGAAAAGGAGGAAAGAGGATGCCACAGATTAGCAAAGAAGCCTTGATTGAGCAAATCAAAGATGGAATCATCGTTTCTTGTCAGGCTCTTCCTCATGAACCGCTTTATACAGAAGCGGGAGGGGTGATTCCCTTGCTGGTCAAAGCGGCTGAGCAAGGTGGAGCAGTCGGTATCCGAGCCAATAGTGTTCGCGATATCAAGGAAATTAAGGAAGTCACCAAACTTCCGATTATTGGGATAATCAAACGAGATTATCCGCCACAAGAACCCTTCATCACGGCTACTATGAAAGAAGTTGATGAATTGGCAGAACTGGACATCGAGGTGATTGCTCTGGATTGTACCAAGCGTGAACGCTACGATGGTTTGGAAATTCAAGAGTTCATTCGTCAGGTCAAGGAGAAATATCCTAACCAGCTCTTGATGGCGGACACCAGTACTTTTGAAGAAGGATTGGCAGCGGTCGAAGCAGGAATTGACTTTGTCGGAACAACCTTATCAGGCTACACATCCTACAGTCCAAAAGTAGACGGCCCAGATTTTGAACTCATCAAAAAACTCTGCGATGCCGGTGTAGATGTCATTGCAGAAGGGAAAATTCATACACCAGAACAAGCCAAACAAATCCTTGAATATGGAGTGCGAGGTATCGTTGTTGGTGGCGCTATTACTAGACCAAAAGAGATTACAGAACGCTTTGTTGCTGGTCTCAAATAACACAATCTTAAAACAGAGGAGAGTGGTGGATGAGTAGGATGGAATGAAATCGCATACAAGAAATAAAGAACTCATTATCCAAGTTGGATACGCTTATTACATAGGAGAATACAGATGAAATTTAGAAAATTAGCTTGTACAGTACTTGCGAGTGCTGCGGTTCTTGGTCTTGCTGCTTGTGGCAATTCTGGCGGAAGTAAAGATGCTGGCAAATCAGGTGGTGACAGTGCCAAAACAGAAATCACTTGGTGGGCATTCCCAGTATTTACCCAAGAAAAAACTGGTGACGGTGTTGGAACTTATGAAAAATCAATCATCGAAGCTTTTGAAAAAGCCAATCCAGATGTAAAAGTGAAATTGGAAACCATCGACTTCAAGTCAGGTCCTGAAAAAATCACAACAGCTATCGAAGCTGGAACAGCTCCAGACGTACTCTTTGATGCACCAGGACGTATCATCCAATACGGTAAAAACGGTAAATTGGCTGAGTTGAACGATCTTTTCACAGATGAATTTGTTAAAGATGTCAACAATGAAAACATCGTACAAGCAAGTAAAGCTGGAGACAAGGCTTACATGTATCCAATTAGTTCTGCTCCATTCTACATGGCAATGAACAAGAAAATGTTAGAAGATGCTGGAGTGGCAAACCTTGTAAAAGAAGGTTGGACAACTGATGATTTTGAAAAAGTATTGAAAGCACTCAAAGACAAGGGTTACACACCAGGTTCATTGTTCAGTTCTGGTCAAGGGGGAGACCAAGGAACACGTGCCTTTATCTCTAACCTTTATAGTGGTTCTGTAACAGATGAAAAAGTTAGCAAATATACAACTGATGATCCTAAATTCGTCAAAGGTCTTGAAAAAGCAACTAGCTGGATTAAAGACAATTTGCTCAATAATGGTTCACAATTTGACGGTGGGGCAGATATCCAAAACTTTGCCAACGGTCAAACATCTTACACAATCCTTTGGGCACCAGCTCAAAATGGTATCCAAGCTAAACTTTTAGAAGCAAGTAAGGTAGAAGTGGTAGAAGTACCATTCCCATCAGACGAAGGTAAACCAGCTCTTGAATACCTTGTAAACGGATTTGCAGTATTCAACAATAAAGACGACAAGAAAGTTGCAGCATCTAAGAAATTCGTTCAATTTATCGCGGATGACAAAGAATGGGGTCCAAAAGACGTTGTTCGTACAGGTGCCTTCCCAGTTCGTACATCATTTGGCAAACTTTATGATGACAAACGCATGGAAACAATCAGCAGCTGGACTCAATACTACTCACCATACTACAACACTATTGATGGATTTGCTGAAATGAGAACACTTTGGTTCCCAATGTTGCAATCTGTATCAAATGGTGACGAAAAACCAGCGGACGCTTTGAAAGCCTTCACTGAAAAAGCGAACGAAACAATTAAAAAAGCTATGAAACAATAGTCCTTAGTTATTCTATAAAAAGTAGTTTTTTAAAGAACCTAAGAGTGTATACCCCCTTTTCCCTCTACACAGATAGTGTAAGAAAAGGGGGGCTTTTGTTTAAAATGTAAGAAATTGTCACGAAATTAAAATGAAGTTCTTACATAAGCGAATCATAAAAAATTTCATTTTGATTTTAAAACAGTTCAAGAAAGTCAAAAAATATTCTATTTGAAAGAGAGGTGCCTACTGTGAAAGTCAATAAAATCCGTATGAGGGAAACAGTGATTTCCTATGCTTTCCTAGCACCAGTGTTGTTCTTCTTTATTATCTTTGTTTTAGTACCAATGATTATGGGCTTCATCACAAGTTTCTTTAACTACTCTATGACTAGTTTTGAATTTGTGGGCTTAGATAACTATGTCCGTATGTTTAAAGATCCTGTCTTTACAAAATCTCTGATTAACACAGTTATTTTGGTTGTTGGCTCTGTACCGATTGTTGTTCTCTTTTCGCTCTTTGTAGCGTCACAGACCTACCATCAAAATGCTATTGCCAGATCTTTTTACCGTTTCGTCTTCTTCCTTCCAGTTGTAACAGGTAGTGTTGCCGTAACGGTTGTATGGAAATGGATTTATGATCCGCTATCAGGTATCTTAAACTTTGTTTTGAAATCTAGTCATATCATCACTCAAAATATTTCATGGCTGGGCGACAAGCACTGGGCATTGCTGGCGATTATGATTATCCTCTTGACAACGTCTGTTGGTCAACCGATTATCCTCTACATCGCAGCTATGGGGAATATTGACAATTCATTGGTTGAAGCAGCTCGTGTTGACGGTGCAACTGAATTTCAAGTTTTCTGGAAGATTAAATGGCCAAGCCTTCTTCCAACAACTCTTTATATCGCAATCATCACGACAATCAACTCCTTCCAAGTTTTCGCCTTGATTCAATTGTTGACATCTGGTGGGCCAAACTACTCTACAAGTACCTTAATGTACTACCTGTACGAAAAAGCCTTCCAATTGACAGAATACGGATATGCCAACACCATCGGTGTCTTCTTGGCAGTCATGATTGCGATCGTAAGCTTTGTTCAATTTAAGGCGCTCGGAAACGACGTAGAATACTAAAGAAAGGAGACAGCTATGCAATCTACAGAAAAAAAACCATTAACAGCCTTTACTGTTATTTCAACAATCATTTTGCTCTTGTTGACTGTGCTGTTCATCTTTCCATTCTACTGGATTTTGACAGGGGCATTCAAATCACAACCTGATACCATTATGATTCCGCCACAATGGTTCCCTAAAATGCCAACCATGGAAAACTTCCAACAACTTATGGTGCAGAACCCTGCCTTGCAATGGATGTGGAACTCAGTATTTATCTCATTGGTAACCATGTTCTTAGTTTGTGCAACCTCATCTCTAGCAGGTTATGTATTGGCTAAAAAACGTTTCTATGGTCAACGCATTCTCTTCGCTATCTTCATCGCTGCTATGGCGCTTCCAAAACAAGTTGTCCTTGTACCATTGGTACGTATCGTCAACTTCATGGGAATTCATGACACTCTTTGGGCAGTTATTTTGCCTTTGATTGGATGGCCATTTGGTGTCTTCCTTATGAAACAATTCAGCGAAAATATCCCTACAGAGTTGCTCGAATCAGCTAAGATTGACGGTTGTGGTGAGATTCGTACCTTCTGGAGCGTAGCCTTCCCAATTGTGAAACCAGGATTTGCGGCTCTTGCAATCTTTACCTTCATCAATACTTGGAACGACTACTTCATGCAGTTGGTAATGTTGACTTCACGTAACAATTTGACTATTTCACTTGGGGTTGCGACCATGCAGGCTGAAATGGCAACCAACTATGGTTTGATCATGGCAGGAGCTGCCCTTGCTGCTGTTCCAATCGTAACAGTCTTCCTAGTCTTCCAAAAATCCTTCACACAGGGGATTACTATGGGAGCGGTCAAAGGATAATACTCTGCGAAAATCGAATTCAAACTACGTCAGCGTCACCTTGCCATACTTAAGTATTGCCTGCGGTTAGCATCCTAGTTTGTTCTTCAATTTTCATTGAGTACAGGAAAATCAATCTATTAAGCTAAAGAAGTATATTTTATAGATCAAAAGAATATAGAGGTTATAAGTGTCTACAAAATGGAGGGTATGCAGTTACTTTATGAAGTTTTGTCAGACACTTATCAACTTAAGAATGGTTTTAGTTAACTATCAGAAACGAAGGAAAGAGTATGATTTTTGACGATTTGAAAAATATCACCTTTTACAAAGGAATTCATCCCAATCTTGACAAGGCAATTGATTATCTTTATGAACATCGTAAAGATTCATTCGAGTTAGGAAAATATGATATTGATGGTGACAAGGTCTTTCTAGTTGTTCAAGAAAATGTCCTAAATAAAGCTGAAAATGACCAGTTTGAACATCACAAGAACTATGCAGACTTGCATTTGTTGGTAGAAGGGCATGAATATTCTAGCTACGGTTCACGTATCAAAGATGAAGCAGTAGCATTCGACGAAGCGAGTGATATTGGCTTTGTTCATTGTCATGAACACTACCCACTCTTGTTGGGTTATCACAATTTTGCGATTTTCTTCCCAGGAGAGCCACATCAACCAAATGGTTATGCAGGTATGGAAGATCAAGTTCGCAAATATCTCTTTAAAATTTTGATTGATTAAAAATAGGATGAATTGTCTTTTTGTAAATCTTTGACAATAATCTACCATGAAATTGGTCTTTTTGAGGTAGAGAAATGAGGTCTTATTGTCAGTATCTTTATTCAGAAATGCTATTGGTATGGCAGGATTGAAGTTCAGCAAAGTCTTTATGGCTGCGGGAGCAAGAGTAGGATTACTGACCAAGATTTATGGAAGGATTTTACAAATAGCTGTGAATCTAGTTGATGTATATGGTTGTATAAACTTTTAAAACGAGAGAATGAAAGCACTTTGTATTTTTTTATTGAATATGTTAGCTTGGACAGTGCTTGCAATGATAGTCCGTGGAGGGCTAGATGGATTTAATGAGCATACTTGGAGTACTATTTTAATTGCTTCGCTGTCCGGGATATATATAGATTATATGTCCATAGATAAAAATAGAAAAAAGTCCAAAAGAAAAAAGAAAAAATAGCTTTGTTCATGGTAGGGACTTATGAAAGCTTTACTGATAAAAAAGAAAATAGTTTACAAAGAAAAATGATGGGGGAGCAAAGATGTCACAAAAAGGAAGAAGTCTCATCAAGGCAGCATTTGATACAGACAACTTTCTCATGCGAATTAGTGAGAAGGTTTTAGATATTGTAACAGTCAATCTTCTCTTTGTAGTAACTTGTTTGCCAATCGTAACGATTGGAGTGGCTAAAATCAGCCTCTACGAGACCATGTTCGAAGTTAAGAAGAGCAGACGTGTTCCAGTTTTTAGAACCTATCTAAGAGTTTTCAGGCAAAATCTGAAACTAGGTTTTCAGTTGGGGATGTTAGAATTAGGAATTGTATTTCTAACTCTTTCAGATCTATATCTTTTCTGGGGTCAAACAGCTCTGCCCTTCCAATTGGTGAAAGCTATTTGTCTAGGTATTCTGATTTTTCTTACTATTGTGATGTTGGCTAGCTATCCAATCGCTGCGCGCTATGACCTATCTTGGAAAGAAATTCTCCAAAAAGGATTGATGTTGGCTAGTTTTAATGCTCCTTGGTTTATCTTGATGATCGCAATTATCTTTTTGATTTTGATGATTCTATATCTATCAGCCTTTACCCTTCTATTGGGAGGATCAGCTTTTATTCTCTTTGGTTTTGGACTTCTTGCTTTTTTACAAGTAGGAGTGATGGAAAAGCTATTTGCTAAGTATGAGTAAGGGTTGCAATTATTTCTGAAACTACTTTCAAAGGCTCCAAACGCTATTCTATAAGCGAGAAACTAAAATCTAAGTGCCTACAAGATATTGAAAGCCTTTTCGGTAAAGTGTATACTAAAGAAGTAAAGAAAGAATCTGCTTTAGCAGAAAATAAAAATAATAGGAGAAAATCTATGTCAGATTTGAAAAAATACGAAGGTGTCATTCCAGCCTTCTACGCATGTTATGATGAACAAGGAGAAGTAAGCCCAGAACGTACGCGTGCCTTGGTTCAATACTTCATTGATAAAGGTGTTCAAGGTCTCTATGTCAATGGTTCTTCTGGCGAATGTATCTACCAAAGCGTTGAAGACCGTAAGTTGATTTTGGAAGAAGTTATGGCAGTTGCCAAAGGTAAATTAACTATTATTGCCCACGTTGCTTGCAACAATACCAAAGATAGTATGGAACTTGCTCGCCATGCAGAAAGTTTGGGTGTAGATGCCATTGCAACGATTCCACCAATTTACTTCCGCTTGCCAGAATACTCAGTTGCTAAATACTGGAATGACATTAGTGCTGCAGCACCAAACACAGACTATGTTATCTACAACATTCCTCAATTGGCAGGTGTTGCTTTGACTCCAAGCCTTTACACTGAAATGTTGAAAAATCCACGTGTTATCGGTGTTAAGAACTCTTCTATGCCAGTTCAAGATATCCAAACCTTTGTGAGCCTTGGTGGAGAAGACCATATCGTCTTTAACGGTCCAGATGAGCAGTTCTTAGGTGGCCGTCTCATGGGTGCTAAGGCTGGTATCGGTGGTACTTACGGTGCTATGCCAGAACTCTTCTTGAAACTCAATGAGTTGATTGCTGACAAAGACTTGGAAACAGCGCGTGAATTACAGTATGCTATCAACGCTATCATTGGTAAACTGACTGCTGCACATGGAAATATGTACGGTGTGATTAAGGAAGTCTTGAAGATCAATGAAGGCTTGAATATTGGTTCTGTTCGTTCACCATTGACACCAGTGACTGAAGACGATCGTCCAGTTGTAGAAGCAGCTGCAGCCTTGATTCGTAAAACCAAGGAGCGCTTCCTCTAATCCATAAGGAGGTATTTATGACACACTATGTTGCAATTGATATCGGTGGAACCAACATCAAATATGGTTTGATCGACCAAGAAGGCCAACTTGTTGAATCGCATGAAATGCCAACAGAGGCGCATAAGGGTGGACCTCATATCTTACAAAAGACCAAAGATATTGTAGCCAGCTATTTAGAAAAAGGCCCAGTAGCAGGTGTTGCCATTTCTTCTGCAGGAATGGTGGATCCTGATAAGGGTGAGATTTTCTATGCTGGGCCTCAAATCCCTAACTACGCAGGAACCCAGTTCAAAAAGGAAATCGAGACTAGCTTTGCGATTCCTTGTGAAATTGAGAATGACGTCAACTGTGCAGGTCTGGCTGAGGCAGTATCTGGTTCAGGCAAGGGAGCGAGTGTCACCCTTTGCTTGACCATTGGAACAGGTATCGGAGGTTGCTTGATTATGGATGGAAAAGTCTTCCATGGATTTAGCAATTCAGCCTGCGAAGTTGGTTATATGCATATGCAGGATGGAGCGTTCCAAGATTTGGCTTCTACGACAGCCTTGGTGGAGTATGTAGCAGCAGGTCATGGAGATCCAGTTGACCAGTGGAATGGTCGTCGTATCTTTAAGGAAGCTACAGAAGGCAATAAACTCTGCATGGCTGGTATTGACCGCATGGTAGACTATCTAGGAAAAGGTCTGGCAAATATTTGCTATGTTGCCAATCCAGAAGTGGTCATTCTAGGTGGTGGTATCATGGGGCAAGAGGCTATCCTCAAACCGAAAATCCGCACAGCCTTGAAGGCAGCCTTAGTACCAAGCCTAGCTGAAAAAACACGATTAGAATTTGCCCATCACCAAAATACAGCAGGGATGTTGGGTGCCTACTATCATTTCAAGACAAAACAATCCTAGTTTGGCTGAGCCAAACTAGGATTTTCTAATCAAATTCCCTTGACTTTCTTTATAATCGTGAGATAATAAATAAAATATATAAAGGAGTTATATAAAATGTCTATAGCAAATCCAAATAAAATTGTGACCTTCCAAGCTAATAGAGAATTAGTAAATGATGCCATGGAAGTGTTAAAAGAAAAAAATCTCTCTCTTTCATCGGCACTTAGATTATTTTTAAAGAATGTTGCCGTAACAAATGAAGTAGATTTACTGAGTGAAGAGGAATTAGAGAAGGAGTATTTGTTTAGACAATTACAAGCAGAAGTTCAAGAAAGTTATGCCAAGATTGAGGCTGGAAATTACTTGACAGATGAGGATGTCGTGACACGCTATGGATTATAAAAAATATCGGATTTTGTATTCTCCTAAAGTGATTGATAGTCTGGATAAAATATATCAGTATATAGCAGAGGAAATCGGTTCTGTAGAGGCTGCGAGACGAAAAGTGGCGAGTATTAGAAAAGATATTAATCGGCTAGAAATTTTCCCCCAAGCTGGATTTGATGCCGATGAAAAATTTGGTAAGAAATTAGATCCTCGCTACCAAACGCGAGGATTGACCTTGAGTAAGGATTACATCGTATTATATACAATTGTTGAGGATACCGTCAGACTTGCTTATTTACTCCCTTCAAAAAGTGATTACATGAAATTATTCAAGGCTAAGTCAAGATATGACTAATTCATAATCTTGAAGAGGTATGTTTGGTGATGAATAAAAATCCTAGTCTGGTTTAACCAAACTAGGATTTTCTGACACGTTTTTGTCTACGATAGCCGTTGAGTTTTTTATTTTCCCAATAGCTGTTAAATATTTTCTCCTTGCTTTCGCGATTGATTTCCAAAAAGTAGGCATAAATCAAATCGATAAAGAAGAGCATAGGAAGTTGAGCGGATATTCGTTGGATATAGGAAGGCTGGCTGTGGGTGGCTACAAGAACAGTCTCTGTGTAGGTCTGGCTATCTTTACTGGGAACACTTGAAAAGAGTACAGTCTTTGCCCCCATCTCCTTGGCATCTAATAAACTGTCTAAAATAGAGGGAGTTGTGCCAGAAAGTGAGAAACCAAGTACGAGACAATTTTCGTCCATAATGCTGGTTGTCCAGGCAAAGCCGTCTTGATCGGTCAATGCCTCGCAGACCACACCTAGACGCATGAAGCGCAATTTCATTTCACGAGCAACAAGGCCAGAACTCCCTGTTCCGAAGAAGTAGACACGCTCAGCATCTTCGATTAATTGGGCAATTCGTTCTAGTTGGATTTCGTCAATCAAGTCTTGTGTTTGTTCCCTCATGTTGCTATAACTTCTGAGGACTCGTTTGGTCAGTGGACTGTGCTTGGAGACTTGGTTGGCTTGATTTTCTGCCTGATGTTGGTATTGGAAAATAAATTCTCGGTAGCCAGTAAAGCCACACTTTTTAGCAAAGCGAGTTAGTGCAGCCTGAGAGATATGTAATTTTTGAGTGACCTGTTGGGAAGATAAATCATCTGTAATCGTTTCAGCTTGCAAAAAATAGCGAGCGATTTCTTGCTCTAGGTCTGTCATTTCTTCAAAATGTGAATCAATGACAGTTGCGATATCTGGTTTGTCCATAGGGAAGGCTCCTTTAAATGAGTCGTATTGGAAAAAGGCTAGATTATTGAACTTTTACATTCATTATAACATATAATATAGGGATGAATAAATAAAAACGTATCTTACTGTAAAAACGAAAAAAAGCTTCTTACTTTTCCATAATTTTCTGCTCAAATTGTGGTACAATTAAGAGTAAGACTTTAAGTTAGAAATGAGACTGATTTGTATGAGAAAATTTAACAGCCATTCGATTCCGATTCGGCTTAATTTATTGTTTTCAATCGTCATTTTACTCTTTATGACCATTATTGGTCGTTTGTTGTATATGCAGGTTTTGAACAAGGATTTTTACGAAAAAAAGCTAGCCTCAGCTAGTCAGACCAAGGTCACAACCAGTTCTGCTCGTGGGGAAATTTATGATGCTAGTGGAAAACCTTTGGTAGAAAATACGTTAAAGCAGGTTGTTTCCTTTACGCGTAGCAATAAAATGACGGCTACAGACTTAAAAGAAATAGCTAAAAAGTTACTAACTTATGTGAGCATCAGTTCGCCAAATTTGACAGAACGCCAGCTGGCTGATTACTATTTGGCTGATCCTGAAATCTATAAAAAAACAGTGGAGGCTCTCCCAAGTGAGAAACGCTTGGATTCAGATGGCAATCGCCTATCCGAATCAGAACTGTATAACAATGCGGTCGATAGTGTCCCAACAAGTCAACTAAACTATACAGAGGATGAAAAGAAAGAAATCTATCTTTTTAGTCAGTTAAATGCTGTTGGAAACTTTGCGACAGGAACCATTGTGACAGATCCTCTAAATGATTCTCAGGTGGCTGTTATTGCCTCTATTTCAAAGGAGATGCCTGGCATTAGTATTTCTACTTCTTGGGATCGAAAGATTTTGGAAACTTCCCTTTCTTCTATAGTAGGGAGTGTATCCAGTGAAAAAGCTGGTCTCCCAGCGGAAGAAGCAGAAGCCTATCTTAAAAAAGGCTATTCTCTAAATGATCGGGTTGGAACCTCCTATTTGGAAAAGCAATATGAAGAGACCTTACAAGGAAAACGCTCGGTAAAAGAAATCCATCTGGATAAATATGGCAATATGGAAAGCGTGGATACAATTGAGGAAGGTAGTAAGGGAAACAATATCAAACTGACCATTGATTTGACCTTCCAAGATAGCGTGGATGCTTTGCTAAAAAGTTATTTCAATTCAGAGTTGGGAAATGGTGGAGCTAAGTATTCTGAAGGTGTGTATGCAGTCGCCCTTAATCCCAAAACAGGTGCTGTTTTATCCATGTCAGGGATCAAACATGACTTGAAAACAGGCGAGTTAACATCGGATTCCTTGGGAACGATAACCGATGTCTTTGTCCCAGGTTCGGTTGTAAAAGCGGCAACTATTAGTTCTGGTTGGGAAAATGGTGTTTTATCAGGAAACCAAACCTTAACAGATCAGCCTATTGTTTTCCAAGGTTCAGCTCCAATTTATTCTTGGTATAAATTGGCATATGGATCTTTTCCTATTACAGCTGTGGAAGCCTTGGAGTATTCTTCTAATGCCTATATGGTTCAAACGGCTTTGGGCATTATGGGTCAGACCTATCAACCCAATATGTTTGTTCTAACTAACAATTTAGAATCCGCCATGGGGAAACTTCGCTCGACATTTGCGGAATATGGTCTTGGAGCCTCAACAGGCATTGACCTTCCAGATGAGTCAACTGGTTTTATACCAAAAGAGTATAATTTTGCTAATTACATTACCAATGCCTTTGGTCAGTTTGATAACTATACGCCGATGCAGTTGGCTCAGTATGTAGCAACTATTGCAAATGATGGTGTTCGTGTGGCTCCTCGTATTGTTGAAGGCATTTATGGAAATAATGATAAGGGAGGCCTAGGCGACTTGATTCAGCAACTGCAACCGACAGAGATGAATAAGGTCAATATATCCGACTCCGATATGAGTGTCTTGCACCAAGGTTTTTATCAGGTTGCTCATGGGACTAGCGGATTGACAACTGGACGTGCCTTTTCAAATGGTGCCTTGGTATCTATTAGCGGAAAAACGGGTACAGCCGAAAGCTATGTGGCAGATGGTCAGGAAGCAACCAATACCAATGCGGTAGCCTATGGCCCATCTGATAATCCCCAAATCGCTGTTGCAGTGGTCTTTCCTCATAATACCAATCTAACAAATGGTGTAGGACCTTCCATTGCGCGTGATATTATCAATCTGTATCAAAAATACCATCCAATGAATTAGAAAGGAAATTATGCTTTATCCAACACCCATTGCCAAGCTGATTGACAGTTATTCCAAGTTACCAGGTATCGGGATTAAGACGGCTACGCGTCTGGCCTTTTATACGATTGGGATGTCTGATGATGATGTCAATGAATTTGCAAAAAATCTCCTTTCTGCTAAGAGAGAATTGACCTACTGTTCCATTTGTGGACGTTTGACAGACGACGACCCTTGCTCTATCTGTACCGATCCGACTCGTGACCAGACAACGATTTTGGTGCTAGAGGATAGTCGGGATGTGGCAGCCATGGAAAACATCCAAGAATACCATGGCCTCTATCATGTCCTGCATGGCCTTATTTCTCCTATGAATGGTATCAGTCCAGATGATATCAATCTCAAGAGTCTCATGACTCGTCTGATGGATAGTGAGGTTTCAGAAGTAATCGTAGCAACCAATGCCACAGCAGATGGGGAAGCGACTTCCATGTATCTTTCCCGCTTACTCAAGCCAGCTGGGATTAAGGTCACTCGCCTGGCACGAGGCCTTGCTGTGGGAGCAGATATCGAGTATGCGGACGAAGTGACCCTCTTACGGGCTATTGAAAATCGAACAGAGTTGTAAGTGTAGACAAATTTACGAACTCCATTCATTTATAAAAAATCAAGGAGGCTGAAAATCGTTCCTATCGGCCTCTTTTTGTATAGTGTGATGGGTAGTATCAGGTTCAAATTTTAAAAAAACAAGCAAATATGATATACTAAAGAGCGAGTATTCTAGTAGAATTAGGACAAATGATATGAAACAAACGATTATTCTTTTATACGGTGGACGGAGTGCGGAACGCGAAGTCTCTGTCCTTTCAGCTGAGAGTGTCATGCGTGCGGTCAATTACAACCGTTTCACAGTTAAGACTTTCTTTATCAGTCAGTCAGGTGACTTTATCAAAACACAGGAATTTAGTCAGACTCCGGGGCAAGAGGACCGTCTCATGACCAATGAAACCATTGATTGGGATAAGAAAGTTGCACCAAGTGCCATCTACGAAGAAGGGGCAGTTGTCTTTCCAGTTCTTCACGGTCCGATGGGAGAAGATGGTTCTGTTCAAGGATTCTTGGAAGTTTTGAAAATGCCGTATGTCGGCTGTAATATCTTGTCATCTAGTCTTGCCATGGATAAAATCACGACCAAGCGTGTGTTAGAATCTGCTGGCATTGCCCAAGTTCCTTATGTGGCTATCGTTGAAGGCGATGATGTGACTGCTAAAATCGCTGAAGTGGAAGAAAAATTGGCTTATCCAGTCTTCACCAAACCGTCAAACATGGGGTCTAGTGTCGGTATTTCTAAGTCTGAAAATCAAGAAGAACTTCGTCAGGCTTTGGAACTTGCCTTTCAATATGACAGCCGTGTCTTGGTAGAGCAAGGAGTAAATGCCCGTGAAATTGAGGTTGGCCTCTTGGGTAACTACGATGTCAAGAGCACGCTACCTGGAGAAGTTGTCAAGGACGTTGCCTTTTATGACTACGATGCCAAGTATATTGATAACAAGATTACTATGGATATTCCTGCCAAAATCAGTGATGATGTGGTAGCTGTCATGCGTCAAAATGCAGAAACGGCCTTCCGTGCCATTGGTGGCCTCGGTCTCTCTCGTTGCGATTTCTTCTATACAGATAAGGGAGAGATTTTTCTAAACGAGCTTAATACCATGCCAGGTTTCACCCAGTGGTCAATGTATCCACTGCTTTGGGACAATATGGGAATCAGCTACCCAGAACTAATCGAGCGTTTGGTTGACCTTGCCAAGGAAAGTTTTGACAAGCGCGAAGCGCATTTGCTATAAAATGAAAGAGAGGGTAGGAGCCAGAACCATCACTGCAAGGTGATCATAGTTCTCGGACTTCGACCCTTTTTAAAGGAGTAGAAATGAAATTAACAATCCATGAAGTGACTCAAGTTGTAGGAGCTAAAAATGATATCAGCATCTTTGAGAACACCCAGTTAGAGAAGGCTGAGTTTGACAGTCGCTTAATCGCGACGGGGGACTTGTTTGTGCCCCTCAAAGGTGCGCGTGACGGTCATGACTTTATCGAAACAGCTTTTGACAATGGCGCTGCTGTAACCCTGTCTGAGAAAGAGCTTGCAAATCATCCTTACATTTTAGTAGACGATGTGTTGACTGCCTTTCAACAACTAGCTGCCTACTATCTTGAGAAAATGGCTGTTGATGTCTTTGCAGTTACAGGTTCAAATGGCAAGACAACGACCAAGGATATGTTGGCGCACTTGCTATCAACAACCTACAAAACCTACAAAACACAAGGCAATTACAATAACGAGATCGGCCTTCCCTACACAGTTCTTCATATGCCTGAAGGAACAGAAAAGTTGGTTTTGGAGATGGGGCAGGATCACTTGGGCGATATTCATCTCTTGTCTGAGTTGGCTCATCCAAAGACAGCCATCGTGACCTTGGTTGGAGAAGCCCATTTGGCCTTTTTCAAAGACCGTTCGGAGATCGCTAAAGGGAAAATGCAAATTGCAGATGGTATGGTATCGGGTTCCTTGCTTTTGGCACCAGCTGACTCCATTGTAGAGGACTACTTGCCAACAGATAAAAAGGTAGTCCGTTTTGGGCCAGGAGCAGAGTTGGAAATTACAGACTTGATTGAGCGCAAGGACAGTCTGACCTTTAAGGCTAATTTCTTGGAACAAGCCCTCGATTTGCCAGTGACTGGTAAGTACAATGCCACCAATGCTATGATTGCGTCCTATGTTGTCCTACAAGAAGGGGTTTCAGAGGAGCAAATTCGTCAGGCCTTCCAAAATCTTGAATTGACGCGTAATCGTACCGAGTGGAAGAAAGCAGCCAATGGAGCAGATATCCTATCAGATGTGTATAATGCCAACCCAACTGCTATGAAGCTGATTTTAGAGACTTTCTCTGCCATCCCAGCCAATGAAGGTGGCAAAAAAATTGCTGTCTTGGCGGATATGAAGGAACTTGGTGACCAGTCTGTTCAACTCCATAACCAGATGATTTTGAGTCTCTCTCCAGATGTGCTTGATACCGTGATTTTCTATGGAGAAGACATTGCTGAATTAGCCAAATTGGCCAGTCAAATGTTCCCAATTGGCCACGTTTACTACTTCAAGAAAACAGAAGACCAAGACCAATTTGAAGACCTAGTCAAGCAGGTCAAGGAAAGTCTAGGAGCCCACGACCAAATCCTACTCAAAGGCTCCAATTCTATGAATCTAGCCAAATTGGTAGAAAGTTTAGAACATGAAGACAAGTGATTTTGTCAAACATTTACGTATTTCTAAATCCATTTTTCTTAAGTAGCATGGTATAATAAAATGCAGGAAAATTTTGAATCATGAGGAAGACTAAATGAATTTATGGGATATTTTTTTTACAACTCAGGCAACCGAGCCGCCCAAATTTGACCTTTTTTGGTATGTCAGTATATTTACACTCTTGGCTTTGATCTTTTATACAGCCTATCGTTATCGTGAAAAGAAGGTTTACCAACGATTTTTCCAGATTTTACAGGCCGTTCAGTTAATCCTACTTTATGGTTGGTACTGGGTCAATCATATGCCACTATCAGAAAGCTTACCCTTTTACCATTGCCGTATGGCCATGTTTGTGGTACTTTTGCTTCCTGGTCAGTCCAAATATAGGCAGTATTTTGCATTACTAGGAACATTTGGGACATTAGCAGCCTTTGTTTATCCAGTGTCAGATGCCTATCCTTTCCCCCATATCACCATTTTATCCTTTATTTTTGGGCATTTAGCACTCTTGGGGAACTCTCTGGTTTATCTCTTGAGACAGTATAATGCGCGATTGCTGGATGTGAAGGGGATTTTTCTCATGACCTTTGCATTAAATGCTTTGATTTTTATGGTCAATTTGGTAACAGGTGGAGATTACGGATTCTTGACAAAACCGCCATTGGTTGGAGATCACGGCTTAGTGGCTAATTATTTAATCGTTTCTCTGGCCCTGTCAGCAGCGATTACGTTGACAAAGAAAATTTTAGAACTATTTTTAGAACAAGAAGCAGAAAAAATGATTGCAAAGAAAGCTTAACACAGAGCTTTCTTTTTTTGTCTTAGAGAGTTTTTACAAGCAGCTTACAAAATAAGAATTTCTGAACATAGAAACTCAAAAAATGGCTGGGAAATTTAGGAAAAAAGCAAGCACGATTAAATTTTTTGTGTTATAATATTCTGTGAATAGCTATGCCTATGTTTAGCTATGGAATAATACGAAGTGCGAAACTTGGAAGATAGAGAGGATGCGATGTAATGGCTAGAGAAGGCTTTTTTACAGGTCTAGATATTGGAACAAGCTCTGTCAAGGTGCTTGTGGCCGAGCAGAGAAATGGTGAATTAAATGTAATTGGCGTGAGTAATGCCAAAAGTAAAGGTGTAAAGGATGGAATTATTGTTGATATTGATGCAGCAGCAACTGCTATCAAGTCAGCCATTTCCCAAGCAGAAGAAAAGGCAGGTATTTCGATTAAATCAGTGAATGTCGGCTTGCCTGGTAATCTTTTGCAGGTCGAACCAACTCAAGGGATGATTCCAGTAACATCTGATACCAAGGAAATTACGGATCAAGATGTTGAAAATGTTGTCAAATCAGCTTTGACAAAGAGTATGACACCTGACCGTGAAGTCATTACCTTTATTCCTGAAGAATTTATTGTGGATGGTTTCCAAGGGATTCGTGACCCACGTGGCATGATGGGGGTTCGCCTTGAAATGCGTGGCTTGCTTTATACAGGCCCTCGTACTATCTTGCACAATTTGCGTAAGACGGTTGAGCGTGCAGGTGTTCAGGTTGAAAATATTATCATTTCGCCACTAGCAATGGTTCAATCAGTTTTGAACGAAGGTGAACGTGAATTTGGTGCTACAGTGATTGATATGGGGGCAGGTCAAACGACTGTCGCTACAATCCGCAACCAAGAACTCCAATTCACACATATTCTCCAAGAAGGTGGAGATTATGTAACTAAAGATATCTCCAAGGTTTTGAAAACCTCTCGCAAATTAGCAGAAGGCTTGAAACTGAATTACGGGGAAGCCTATCCGCCTCTTGCAAGCAAAGAAACCTTCCAAGTAGAAGTTATTGGAGAAGTAGAAGCAGTCGAAGTGACGGAAGCCTACTTGTCAGAAATTATTTCTGCACGAATCAAGCACATCCTTGAACAAATTAAGCAAGAATTAGATAGAAGACGTCTATTGGAGCTCCCTGGTGGAATTGTCTTAATCGGTGGAAATGCTATTTTACCGGGTATGGTAGAATTGGCTCAAGAAGTCTTTGGCGTTCGTGTCAAACTCTATGTTCCAAACCAAGTTGGTATCCGTAATCCAGCCTTTGCGCATGTGATTAGTTTATCAGAATTTGCTGGACAATTGACAGAAGTCAATCTTTTGGCTCAAAGAGCGGTCAAGGGTGAAGTTGCTCTGACTCATCAACCAATTAGTTTTGGGGGAATGATACAGAAAACAGCTCAGTTTGTACAATCAACGCCTGTTCAACCAGCTCCTGCTCCAGAAGTAGAGCCGGTGGCGCCTACAGAACCAATGGCGGATTTCCAACAAGCTTCACAAAATAAACCGAAATTAGCAGATCGTTTCCGTGGCTTGATCGGAAGCATGTTTGACGAATAAAGAGGAAAAATAAATTATGACATTTTCATTTGATACAGCTGCTGCTCAAGGTGCAGTGATTAAAGTAATTGGTGTCGGTGGAGGTGGTGGCAATGCCATCAACCGTATGGTCGACGAAGGTGTTACAGGCGTAGAATTTATCGCAGCAAACACAGATGTACAAGCATTGAGTAGTACAAAAGCTGAGACTGTAATTCAGTTGGGACCTAAATTGACTCGTGGTTTGGGTGCAGGAGGTCAACCTGAGGTTGGTCGTAAAGCTGCTGAAGAAAGCGAAGAAACACTGACGGAAGCTATCAGTGGTGCAGATATGGTCTTCATCACTGCTGGTATGGGAGGAGGTTCTGGAACTGGAGCTGCTCCTGTTATTGCTCGTATCGCCAAAGATTTAGGTGCTCTTACAGTTGGTGTTGTGACACGTCCTTTCGGTTTTGAAGGAAGCAAGCGTGGACAATTTGCTGTAGAAGGAATCAATCAACTTCGTGAGCATGTAGATACTCTATTGATTATTTCGAACAACAACTTACTTGAAATTGTTGATAAGAAAACACCGCTCTTGGAGGCTCTTAGCGAAGCGGATAACGTTCTTCGTCAAGGTGTTCAAGGGATTACTGATTTGATTACTAATCCAGGATTGATTAACCTTGACTTTGCCGATGTGAAAACGGTGATGGCAAACAAAGGGAATGCTCTTATGGGTATTGGTATCGGTAGTGGAGAAGAACGTGTTGTTGAAGCAGCGCGTAAGGCAATTTACTCTCCACTTCTTGAAACAACAATTGATGGAGCAGAAGATGTGATTGTCAACGTTACTGGTGGTCTTGATTTAACCTTGATTGAAGCAGAAGAGGCTTCACAAATTGTGAACCAAGCAGCAGGTCAAGGAGTGAACATCTGGCTCGGTACTTCAATTGATGAAAGTATGCGTGATGAAATTCGTGTAACAGTTGTCGCAACAGGTGTTCGTCAAGACCGCGTAGAGAAGGTTGTTGCTCCACAAGCTAGACCTACTACTAACTACCGTGAGACAGTGAAACCAGCTCATTCACATGGCTTTGATCGTCATTTTGATATGGCAGAAACAGCTGAATTGCCAAAACAAAATCCACGTCGTTTGGAACCAACTCAAGCATCTGCTTTTGGTGATTGGGATCTTCGCCGTGAATCGATTGTTCGTACAACAGATTCAGTCGTTTCTCCAGTTGAACGCTTTGAAGCCCCAACATCACAAGATGAAGATGAGTTGGATACACCTCCATTTTTCAAAAATCGTTAAGTAAATGAATGTAAAAGAAAATACAGAACTTGTTTTTCGAGAAGTCGCAGAGGCGAGTCTGAATGCTCATCGCGAGAGTGGCTCAGTCTCTGTCATTGCAGTTACCAAGTATGTAGATGTACCGACAGCGGAAGCCTTGCTTCCGCTAGGTGTTCATCATATCGGTGAAAATCGTGTCGATAAGTTTCTGGAAAAATATGAAGCTTTAAAAGATCGAGATGTGACTTGGCATTTGATTGGTACCTTGCAAAGACGTAAGGTGAAAGATGTCATTCAATACGTTGATTATTTCCATGCCTTGGATTCAGTCAAGCTAGCAGAGGAAATTCAAAAAAGAAGTGACCGAGTCATCAAGTGTTTTCTTCAAGTAAATATTTCTAAAGAAGAAAGCAAACACGGTTTTTCGAGAGAGGAACTGCTGGAAATCTTGCCAGAGTTAGCCAGACTAGATAAGATTGAATATGTTGGTTTAATGACGATGGCACCTTTTGAGGCTAGCAGTGAGCAGTTGAAAGAGATTTTCAATGCGACCCAAGATTTACAAAAAGAAATTCAAGAAAAACAAATTCCAAATATGCCTATGACCGAGTTAAGTATGGGAATGAGTCGTGATTATAAAGAAGCGATTCAATTCGGTTCCACCTTTGTTCGTATAGGTACATCATTTTTTAAGTAGGAGAGAACCATGTCTTTAAAAGATAGATTCGATAGATTTATAGATTATTTTACGGAGGATGAGGATTCAAGTCTCCCTTATGAAAAAAGAGATGAGCCTGTGTTAACTCCAGTAAATTCTTCACAGGAACCGGCTCTCCCAATGCATCAACCTTCACAGTCTGCTGGTGCAAAAGATAGCAATATCACCAGACTTCATGCAAGACAACAGGAATTGGCAAATCAGAGTCAGCGTGCAACGGATAAGGTCATTATAGATGTTCGTTATCCTAGAAAATATGAGGATGCAACAGAAATTGTTGATTTATTGGCAGGAAACGAAAGTATCTTGATTGATTTTCAATATATGACTGAAGTGCAGGCTCGTCGTTGTTTGGACTATTTGGATGGAGCTTGTCATGTTTTAGCTGGAAATTTGAAAAAGGTAGCATCTACTATGTATCTGTTAACACCAGTGAATGTTATTGTGAATGTAGAAGATATTCGTTTACCAGATGAAGAACAAAATGGTGAGTTTGGCTTTGATATGAAGCGAAATAGAGTACGATAATGATTTTTTTAATTCGTATGATTTATAATGCAGTAGATATTTACTCCCTGATTTTGGTGGCCTTTGCTGTCATGTCTTGGTTTCCAGGCGCCTACGAATCAAGTTTAGGTCGTTGGATTGTAGCGTTGGTAAAACCAGTGCTTGCTCCCTTGCAACGCCTGCCTTTACAGATAGCGGGTCTTGATTTATCTGTTTGGGTTGCGATTGTTTTGATTCGATTTTTAGGAGAAAACCTAGTCCGTTTTCTGGCGATGATAGGATGAATAAAGGGATTTACCAGCATTTCTCCATAGAAGATCGTCCATTTCTTGACAAGGGAATGGAATGGATAAAGAAGGTAGAAGATAGCTATGCTCCTTTTTTAACTCCTTTTATCAATCCTCATCAGGAGAAGCTATTAAAGATTTTGGCCAAAACTTATGGTCTTGCTTGTAGCAGTAGTGGGGAGTTCGTCTCGAGTGAGTATGTTCGAGTTTTATTATACCCAGATTATTTCCAACCAGAGTTTTCAGATTTTGAAATATCTCTCCAGGAAATAGTGTATTCCAATAAATTTGAACACTTAACGCATGCTAAGATTTTAGGGACAGTCATCAATCAATTAGGGATTGAACGGAAACTTTTTGGAGATATCCTAGTAGATGAAGAACGGGCGCAGATTATGGTCAATCAGCAATTTCTTCTTCTCTTTCAAGATGGATTAAAGAAAATTGGCCGTATACCCGTTTCGCTGGAGGAACGTCCTTTCACCGAGAAAATAGATAAGCTAGAGCAGTACCGAGAGCTGGATTTATCTGTGTCTAGTTTCCGATTAGATGTTCTTTTATCAAATGTTTTAAAACTATCTAGGAATCAAGCAAACCAGTTGATTGAAAAGAAACTTGTCCAAGTAAATTATCATGTGGTAGACAAATCAGATTATATTGTTCAAGTTGGAGACTTGATTAGTGTAAGAAAATTTGGGCGCTTGAGATTGCTTCAAGATAAGGGACAAACAAAAAAAGAGAAGAAAAAAATAACCGTCCAGTTATTATTAAGTAAGTGAGGAATAGAATGCCAATTACATCATTAGAAATAAAGGACAAAACCTTTGGAACTCGATTCAGAGGTTTTGATCCAGAAGAAGTCGATGAATTTTTAGATATTGTGGTTCGTGATTACGAAGATCTTGTTCGTGCGAATCATGATAAAGATTTGCGTATTAAGAGTTTAGAAGAGCGTTTGTCTTACTTTGACGAAATGAAAGATTCATTGAGCCAGTCTGTATTGATTGCCCAAGATACAGCTGAGCGAGTGAAACAGGCGGCGCATGAACGTTCAAACAATATCATTCATCAAGCAGAGCAGGATGCGCAACGCTTGTTGGAAGAAGCTAAATATAAGGCAAACGAGATTCTTCGTCAAGCAACTGATAATGCTAAGAAAGTTGCTGTTGAAACCGAAGAATTGAAGAACAAGAGTCGTGTCTTCCACCAACGTCTTAAATCTACAATTGAGAGCCAGTTAGCTATTGTTGAATCTTCAGATTGGGAAGATATTCTCCGTCCAACAGCTACTTATCTTCAAACCAGTGATGAAGCCTTTAAAGAAGTGGTTAGCGAGGTACTTGGAGAACCGATTCCAGCTCCAATTGAGGAAGAACCAATTGATATGACACGTCAGTTCTCTCAAGCAGAAATGGCAGAGTTACAGGCTCGTATTGAAGCAGCCAATAAAGAATTGGCTGAATTTGAAGCTCAGACTAAACAGGAAGTGGAAGCTCCAACTCCTGTAGTGGGTCCTCAAATGGAAGAAGAACCTGCTCAACCAGTTGGTCCAATGTATGAAGAACCAGAAGTAGCTCCAGTGCATCCGTCAGATCCATCACCAGCTACAGAAACTGTTGATTCAGCACCAGGATTTGCAGCACCGCAAGAATCCGTTACAATTTTATAAGAAATATTCTGAGAACAATATCTTATCTTTATATTTTCAGCGAGCAGGAGATGGTGTGAGTCCTGTAATCCCTATTGATAAGATTATCCTCTCAAAAACTCAAGTCTGAAGTTAGTAGGATTTGACGTTCCCCACGTTACGGGATAAGAGGGAGAAAGACTAAATCTTTTTCCGAATAAAGGTGGTACCACGATTTTCGTCCTTTTTGGCAGTCGTGGTTTTTAATTTGTGATTATTTATAAAGGAGATACCATGAAACTCAAAGATACCCTTAATCTTGGAAAAACAGCTTTCCCAATGCGTGCAGGCCTTCCTACCAAAGAGCCAGTTTGGCAAAAGGAATGGGAAGATGCAAAACTTTACCAACGTCGTCAAGAATTGAACCAAGGAAAACCTCATTTCACCTTGCATGATGGCCCTCCATACGCCAACGGAAATATCCACGTTGGACACGCTATGAACAAGATTTCAAAAGATATCATTGTTCGCTCAAAATCTATGTCAGGTTTTTACGCACCATTTATCCCAGGTTGGGATACTCATGGTCTGCCAATCGAGCAAGTTTTGGCAAAACAAGGTGTCAAACGTAAAGAAATGGACTTGGTTGAGTACTTGAAACTTTGCCGTGAATACGCTCTTTCTCAAGTAGATAAACAACGTGAAGACTTTAAACGTTTGGGTGTTTCTGGTGACTGGGAAAATCCATATGTGACTTTGACTCCTGATTATGAAGCAGCTCAAATCCGTGTATTTGGTGAGATGGCTAATAAGGGTTATATCTACCGTGGTGCAAAACCAGTTTACTGGTCATGGTCATCTGAGTCAGCCCTTGCTGAAGCAGAGATTGAATACCATGACTTGGTTTCGACTTCCCTTTATTATGCCAACAAGGTAAAAGATGGCAAAGGTGTTCTAGATACAGAGACTTATATCGTAGTCTGGACAACAACTCCATTTACTATCACAGCTTCTCGTGGTTTGACTGTTGGAGCGGATATTGATTACGTCTTGGTTCAACCTGCTGGTGAAGCTCGTAAGTTTGTCGTTGCTGCAGAATTATTGACTAGCTTGTCTGAGAAATTTGATTGGGCTGATGTTCAAGTTTTGGCAACTTACCGTGGTCAAGAACTCAACCACATCGTAACAGAACACCCATGGGATACAGCTGTAGATGAGTTGGTTATCCTTGGTGACCACGTTACCACTGACTCTGGTACTGGTATTGTCCATACAGCCCCTGGTTTTGGTGAGGACGACTACAATGTTGGTATTGCTAATGGTCTTGAAGTCGCAGTGACTGTTGACGAACGTGGTATCATGATGAAGAATGCTGGTCCTGAGTTTGAAGGCCAATTCTACGATAAGGTTGTACCAACTGTTATTGAAAAACTTGGCAGCCTCCTTCTTGCCCAAGAAGAAATTTCTCACTCATATCCATTTGACTGGCGTACTAAGAAACCAATTATCTGGCGTGCAGTTCCACAATGGTTTGCTTCTGTATCAAAATTCCGTCAAGAAATCTTGGATGAAATTGAAAAAGTAAAATTCCACTCTGAATGGGGGAAAGTGCGTCTTTACAACATGATTCGTGACCGTGGTGACTGGGTTATCTCTCGTCAACGTGCTTGGGGTGTTCCGCTTCCTATCTTCTACGCTGAAGATGGTACAGCTATCATGACTGCTGAAACTATTGAACACGTGGCTCAACTCTTTGAGGAACATGGTTCAAGTATTTGGTGGGAACGTGATGCTAAGGACCTCTTGCCAGAAGGATTTACTCATCCAGGTTCACCAAATGGTGAGTTCAAAAAAGAAACAGATATCATGGACGTTTGGTTTGACTCAGGTTCATCATGGAATGGAGTTGTAGTAAACCGTCCTGAGTTGACTTACCCAGCAGATCTTTACCTAGAAGGTTCTGACCAATACCGTGGTTGGTTCAACTCATCACTCATCACATCTGTTGCCAATCATGGTGTAGCACCTTACAAACAAATTCTGTCACAAGGATTTGCCCTTGATGGTAAAGGTGAGAAGATGTCTAAATCTCTTGGAAATACCATTGCTCCAAGCGATGTTGAAAAACAATTCGGTGCTGAAATCTTGCGTCTCTGGGTAACAAGTGTTGACTCAAGCAATGACGTGCGTATCTCTATGGATATCTTGAGCCAAGTTTCTGAAACTTACCGTAAGATTCGTAACACTCTTCGTTTCTTGATTGCCAATACATCTGACTTTAACCCAGCTCAAGATACAGTCGCTTACGAAGAGCTTCGCTCAGTTGATAAGTACATGACTATTCACTTTAACCAGCTTGTCAAGACCATTCGTGATGCTTACGCAAACTTTGAATTCTTGACAATCTACAAGGCCTTGGTGAACTTTATCAACGTTGACTTGTCAGCCTTTTACCTTGATTTTGCTAAGGACGTTGTTTACATCGAAGGTGCTAAATCATTGGAACGCCGTCAAATGCAGACTGTCTTCTATGACATTCTTGTGAAAATCACGAAACTCTTGACTCCAATCCTTCCTCACACTGCGGAAGAAATCTGGTCATATCTTGAGTTTGAAGCCGAAGACTTCGTTCAATTGTCAGAATTGCCAGAAGCGGAAACTTTTGCTAATCAAGAAGAAATCTTGGATACATGGGCAGCCTTCATGGACTTCCGTGGACAAGCTCAAAAAGCCTTGGAAGAAGCTCGTAATGCAAAAGTAATCGGTAAATCACTTGAAGCACACTTGACAGTTTATCCAAACGAAGTTGTGAAAACTCTACTCGAAGCAGTAAACAGCAATGTGGCCCAACTTTTGATCGTGTCTGAGTTGACCATGGCAGAGGGACCAGCTCCGGAAGCTGCCCTTAGCTTCGAAGATGTAGCCTTCACAGTTGAACGTGCTGCTGGTGAAGTATGTGACCGTTGCCGTCGTATCGACCCAACAACAGCAGAACGCAGCTACCAGGCAGTTATCTGTGACCACTGTGCAAGCATCGTAGAAGAAAATTTTGCGGAAGCAGTCGCAGAAGGATTTGAAGAGAAATAAGATGAAAAGTCTCTATGCGTCTAGTATATAAAAATGAGTTATTCCAAGTTTATAATCTCTCTTGTGAGATGCTAAAGTTTGATGAGAATTGGTTTTGCTAATATTAGGAGAAAGTAAGTATGCTAAAATTGCAAGATTGTTTTTCTTGCGATTGTTTAAACTAGTGAGGAAAAATAAACATTATGAGACAAACAAATGTTAGAGGAAGCTTGTCCCTCCGTGGCTTTAGAAAATTGAGAACTGGTGCAATTGTTGCGACAGGTGTGATTTTGCTAGGTCTGGGCTTTT